>MPMQ01000082.1 GCA_002238585.1 Kistimonas sp. bin40
GTCTGAAGACTCCAGCCCAGACACCGAAGTTGTCCGTGTTATATTTGTTTTTTCCCCAAATTTGACAATGATGCGAAAAACGACCTTTTCTCCTGGTTGAATTGAAGATGCTTTGCAGTACTGGTTATAGAACGCTCTGTGCAATGCACCAGACATACCCGACAGGGCAGAATCCACCGGACATACGCCCGCTTCGTCCTTATCTGTTCTACCCGCCACACTTTTCGAGCCAATAACGAGGACATCTTCAGAGTTGGACAGCTTGTTATCCTCAAACAGGTACTGCTCCACTGTGGCATTGGAAACCCGACAATCTTCCCCGGCCCCCTCCCCTGCACCGCCAGCTGACGCCAGGCATTGTCGCCACAACACAGATGCAATGCCCTCCTCTGCAAAAGGGTGACACTCGGAGCTGCTTGAGCTGGAGCAAGGACACTCAGACCGCGTGATACATCTGTATCTGCACACCGGGTCGTCGGTGGCCAATGCCAGACTGGCTACCTCCTTATGTGCTGCGTCAGTGTCGACCCGTGCTTCCACCGCGTTATTGCGACTGTCAATCTGCCGGATCTCGACCTTGCCCGGCGCAGACGGCTCGCTGCCATTGGTGTTGGTATGTATCAAACCCAGCGAGGCCAGACTCAACCCGGCGACTGAATTCGCTCCAGCGACCCCTGTGGCATTGACGGTGGCATTGACAGTGTTGTTGTACAGATCCCATTGCGTCAGCTCGTGGCACACCCCCGGCTGGAAGCTGCCGCCCAGACTGGCATAGGCTTCCCCTTTTTCTTCTGAACCTGGATCTTTTACACCGGTCCCGACCTCAGCCGCCAGGCTGTTGCTGTGGCAGTGCATCTGACGCAAGGCGTTGTTTGGGCAGTCTTGCGGCGGCCGTCCTCCCGCCTCCCCGGCCGGTTTCATAAGCCCCCAGCCCAGACTGGCCATGGCACGCTGCCCGCTCGCCACCTCAGCCTTGACGCTGTTGTTGTGGCAGCGGTGCAACTCCAGCACGTTGTCACTGCCCGTCGTCTCGGCAACAACACCAGCGTCCGCGCCTCTGGCTGAATATGCGCCTTCAGCAGTGCTGGAAGCAGTCAGGGTCGTATCAGACATGGTCAGGTGCAGGCTATTGTTTCCTCCCGAGAGCATCCCCACCAGAGCGGCTCTACCACCATGAGAGCTCAGCGCGCTGTCCCTTATGTTCAGCTCCAGATGGGTACCCTCACTCTTGTTACTTCCATTACCTCCCTTGTCAGCCAGTTCACCAATCAGCTCCAATGGGCCTTCCATGGCCTCCAATCTGGCACCGCGCAGACTCAAGGAAAGGTTGCCAGCCTGCACCGGCTCACGAAACAGCCTCACAGACTGGTCTGCCGTCAGATTGCTTTCTGTGATATTCAGATCGGCATGACTGGATACAACTCCCTCGTTTTTCTTGCCACCAAACAGTGCCAGATCTCCCCCCGCACGCAGGCAGCTGCGGTCGATATCCAGGTCAACGCTGCTGCCTTCCTTTAATCCATCATCAAACAGGGTCAGACTGCCGTTTTCTGCTGTCAGATTGGCATGGCCCAAATACAGCCACCCGACAGTACTGTTGTGCAAGCTGCCACCAAACAGGGCCAGACGGCCTTTTTCTACTTTCAGATGGGCATGGCCCAAATACAGCAACCCGACAGTACTGTTGTGCAGGCTGCCACCAAACAGGGCCTGACTGCCGTTTTCTGCTGTCAGATTGACACGGGGCAACTGCAGCTTCCCGACAGTACTGTTGTGCAGGCTGCCACCAAAGAGTGCCAGGCTCCCGTTTTCTGCTTTCAGATTGGTATCGTCCGCCAAATGCATAAGCCTGACAGTGCTGTTGTGCAGGCCACCATCAAACAGGTCCAGGTTTCCGTTTTCTGTTTTCAGGTAGACACGGCTCAAAACCAGCGACCTGACATTACTGTTGTGCAGGCTGCCACCAAACAGGGCCAGATTGCCGTTTTCTGCTGTCAGATAGCCATGGGCCAACTGCAGCAACCCGACATTACTGTTGTGCAGGCTGCCATCAAACAGGGACAGGTTGCCGTTTTCTGCTGCCAGATAGCCATGGGCCAACTGCAGCAACCCGACAGTGCTGTTGTGCAGGCTGCCACCAAACAAGGCCAGATTGCCGTTTTCTGCTATCAGATTGGCATGGTCCAATTGCACCCTGACAGTGCTGTTGTGCAAGCTGCCACCAAACTGGACCAGAGTGCCGTTCTTTACATTCAGCGTGCTGCTTATAATGGCCAGGTCGACACAACTGTCTCCAATAACATTACCCGTGAACAGCATCAGGTTGCCGCTATCTTTGACGAGCATGCTCGGGGGCTCAATGGAAAGATATATTTTGGCTCCCTTGACACTGCCCAACAGGGCCAGGTCACCAGGTGAGCTCTGGGTAAAGTTCAGAATGAGCTGCCCCGCCAAGCTCCCGCTGAACTCTCCTGTCCACAATGGCAATTGGTCCGCGTCGTTCACAACAAGCGGGGCGCATGATGAAGAATTACCTGCCACCGGACACACTTGATAATATCCCGTCCGGTTAGCGTCAATTTGGCCTCTGAACTTCTCCACTTCTTGTATGTACTCAGGATATCCGGGCGGGAACAGAGCCTGACACCCTGAACTTTCCATCTGGCTTGACTGGCCACCCATGTTCGAAGGAGGCTCCGTCGTTTCGGTCTGGGGAAGAGATCTCGCCCCCCTGGAAGGAAGAGCGGTTGAAGGGCGAGCCTGTTCCTTTTTCTCCTTTGTCGGGGGAACAGACACTGTATCGCTGGAGAGTTTTTCCGTCTTGTTCGAGGTCAGTGAAGGCATGTAACCCCGAGAGGGCTCGCCAGTCGACCCTGTTTCGCCAACCCTGGTAGTCCCGGCAGTCGCCACAGACCCGGCCACCGCCCCTGACCCAAGGGTCGAGTTGGGCTCAGCCGTTGCAACATCCAGTGAAGAGCTGTCGTCATCTCTGCACGACTGACCAGACTCCTCACTCACGGCCTGTTCCCAGGCTTGCTGAACCAGACGACGGCGCTCGGCGCCACGGGCTTTGGCACCAAGCCGGACGCCGCCAGGCACCACTCCCGCCTCAGATCGGGAAACAGCGGCAGAACGCATCACCCGCTGCACCTGCTGCTGCCGGGTCTGCTGGCGAACAGTCCTCTGTGCTGGCGGAGCACCGGACCGCTCACGCACCCGCGCGTGCCGCAGGTCCTGACCGGCCGGACGCACAGCGGCCACCGCATCAGCGTTCCCAAGCCGCTGCGCCGCCTGGCTCCGCCTGTACCAGGAGGGCAGTCGTGCCCGGCTGCGCCGCGACACTTCCCTGATCCGCTGCCTTTGCACCTGCTGCTGATGACCAGGTCCCACCGCCACCGACAAGGCAGCCGCCTGCAGCAAGGCTCCCTGCGCCCGCGCCACAGTGGTCGGCGCCAGAGAGGATGACAGGTTACGGTGCCCCGCCCACACAGCTCCACCGCACATCAGAAAGAAGGCAAAGGTCAGCAGCTTGCCAATAATGGCCCACATTTCGAACCTATCTGCCCCCGATAGAGGACAACAAGCCATTACAGCGACGGGGGCAGTATAGGTGAGTAATGCCGCAAGCTGCGATAAATCATGGCTCTTGAGAAAAAGGATGGCCCCGCTCTTGAACGAACAGCACCAGAACCTGCAACACCCACAGGAAAGTGTCCTGGTTTCTTTTTTGCACCTCAGGAACAGGGAGGTTCCATCAACGGCCTGGGTGACAGGCCAGCTTTTCCACCTGCGGCACCTGCGGCACCTGCGCGATGCCCCTCCATCAGCATCTCGCCTGTGCTCATCTCTCTACCAAAAACGCGGGGACGATCAAGCGATCGGAAAAAAAACTGTCAGCTCCCGAAGAATCACTCTTGTGCGGGCCGGCAAGGGGAGACAGATCTCGCAGTCCAGAACGCTCCTCAACGAGAGCAGGACCGCGAGATCCACTGGCATCGCATCCGCCATCAAGGTTGCTACAACACCTCTCTTACGTGCTCTGCATCAATCATCAGCAAAAACCAGTCGGGGCGTGCGAGCACCGGATGCGCTTCCACCACTATGCGAACGCCTTGCACCATCTGCAGCAGAAAGCTGCCGGGGCGTGCGCGCACCGGAGGAACTTCCACCACTATGCGAACGCCGTGCATCACCCGCAGCAGAAAGTCGGGGCGCCAGAGCACCGGAGGAACTTCCACCACTATGCGAACGCCTTGCACCATCTGCAGCAGAAAGCAGCCAGGGCGTGCGCGCACCGGAGGAACTTCCTCCACTATGCGAACGCCGTGCACCATCCGCAGCAGAAAGCAGCCAGGGCGTGCGCGCACCGGAGGAACTTCCTCCACTATGCGACCGCCGTGCATCATCACCAGCACAAATCAGGCGGGGCGTGCGCGCACCGGAGGAACTTCCTCCACTATGCGACCGCCGTGCATCATCACCAGCACAAATCAGGCGGGGCGTGCGCGCACCGGAGGAACTTCCTCCACTATGCGAACGTCTTGCACCATCGGCAACACAGAGAAGCCCCGCATCAATCAACACCTGGTCGGGAAGCACATAGCTGTCGGCACTGCCGCCGGATTGCGCCCGAATCGCCAACCCGGCAATCTTGTCAGCCAGCTGCGCTTCCAGATCCGGGTGCAATTGCGCGCGTGCATCAGACGCCAGCATCTGGTCCTCCCCATCGGGCTCAACGTAGGGACACGCGGAATAGCGCTCGCTGGTATGTCGGTCTGCCCTTGCCTTGCGCCTGGGTTCACGCCAGGTCAGATCATCCAGAGGCACGCATTCGCCAGAACCTGGGTACCCCTGCGCTGACTGGCCCTCCGGCTCCCCGGCTATTGCGCGACACCTGTGCCTATACTTGTCGCGATATTTGTACAGACCACCGCCAACGGCCAGTGCCGCACCGGCGGCAGGCAACAGCAGCAACGCAGAGGCAGCCGCCCAGGAATCAGAAGACTTTTCAGGAATCGGCATCGCAGTACAGCCAGGAATAGCCGCAAAGCGCAGCGGGCGTTGGCACCATTCCAGACAGCCACCTGCCCGGGGGAGCAGTGGCGCCAAAGCCGCCGAGCCTTCGCCATCACTATGTTTGTAAGGCAGGCTGCCATGCGGCACCAGGTACACCCGACAGTCACTCACAATCAGGCGTGGACTGGATTCGGCAAGGCTGGGCAGAACCTCTACCTTTCCCCGCGGATCAGGAGCCATGTCAACGCCCAGGCTCCATCCAGAGGTCGCATTACATGAACAAGCCGGATTGGCCAGGTCGATCTCGAGACTCCCTGTCCCGTTGTGGAAAATAAAGTCCCATTCATCCACTTCTGATTCCTGGGGCGGAGGGCATTTCAAATGCCCTCCAGCCCCCCTTGCATTCGGCAGCACGCGACTCGATGCGCCAGCGGAAGTATGCTCAGAGAGAAACAGACATTCCGGGTCGACCCCGTCCGCGGATAGGGGGCTCTTGCCAAGCTCTTGACTCCATGCCGGATCCTGCCCACCAGTCTTGATATTCCAGCGCCGCAGCTGCCAATCCTCGCCCGCCCTGTCATGCAGGCTGTATACCCAGTCGCCATGACGCGCCAGGGCCACAACCGGCCCTTGAGTGCCGCCTGGTTCAAACCGCTGCCCTGGTGTATCCACAGTCTCCAGCAACCGGCGCTCGACCATGGCGTCGGCACCCCGGATCCACACACTCACGCCATCATCCTCTTCCGACACCAGCAACAGCTTGTCGCCTGCCAGCCGGCAGCTGCCCTTGTGCACTTCATCATCCCCGGTAAAACGACGCCAGTGCAGTTGCTGGCCTCCACCCACCAGCGCACGGCTCCACACATGGAACAAGGTACCATTGGCGGCCATCAGTGCCTGTAGCCCCTCAGCGGTCTCGCCCTTCACCCCATCCCTGTCAACGTAGAGCTGTCCGACTTTCTTGTCCGGATCACTCAACGGCCCGCTCTGACTTACCCGAGGGCGGGAAAGAGGCAGGAGACGAAAGAGTCCGGGACCGGCTGCACCATCCCGCCCGGACAAAGGCGGGATGGTGACCAGCAGCCATCCTTTTTCCATCGGCGCCAAACTGTGGAACTCTTCCCCCGGCAAGAGGCAGACAAGATTCGGATGGGAACACAAATCCAGGCCAGAACGCTCTGAAGCCTCGCCTGAAGACCCCTGGGCAGGCACTGGTGTTATCCGTGTTGCATTCGTTACATTCTGGCTTCCCTCAAAAATGGTGCGAAAAACGACCCTCTCTCCTGGCTGAATTGAAGGTGCTTTGCAGTAGTGGTCATAGAACACTCTGTGCCAGGCTGCGGTAACACCCGACAGGGCAGCATCCATTGGACATAGGCCCTCCATGTCACTGTCACCACCAATACCACAGTGGAATTCGCCCGCTTCGTCCTCATCTGTACGACCCATCACATTTTTCGAGCCAATAACGAGAACATTTTCAGAGTTGGACAGCTTGTTATCCTCAAACAGGTACTGCTCCACAGTGGCATTGGAAACCTGACAATACTCAGCATCCTGCCCGGCACCGCCAGGTGACACCAGACATTGTCGCCACAACACAGATGCAATGCCTTCCTCTGCAAAAGGGTGACACTCGGAGCTGCTTGAGCTGGAACAAGGACACTCACACCGCGTGATACATCTGTATCTGCACACCGGGTCATCGGTGGCCAATGCCAGGCTGGCCACCTCCTTTTTGTTTTTGTCTTGATGCTTATGGCCTGGATGTGCTGCGTCAGTGTCGACCCGTGCTTCCACCGTGTTATTGCGACTGTCAATCTGCCGGATCTCGACCTTGCCCTGCGCAGACTGCTCGCTGCCATTTGTGTTGGTATGTATCAAGCCCAGCGAGGCCAGACTCAACCCGGCGACTGAATCCGTTCCAGGGACCCCTGTGGCATTGACAGTGGAATTGACAGTGGAATTGACAGTGGAATTGACAGCGGCATTGACAGTGGCACTGACGGTGTTGTTGTACAGATCCCATTGAGCCAGGTCATGGGAACAGCCCTGCTCGAAGCTACCTGCCAAACTGGCATGGGCTTCCCTGTTTATTGACGATTGCATCAAGGCTCCAGCTTCAGCTTCAACGCTGTTGTTGTGGCAGGCCATCTGACGTAACGCGTTGTTCTGGCAGTCTGCCTCCCCCGCCTTCCCCATATGTCCCCAGCCCAGACTGGCCCTGGCATCCTGCCCAGTCAGTCCCTCAGCCTTGACGCGATTATTGTGGCAATTGCTCAGCCCCAACAGGTTATTACTCCCCGTCGTCTCGGCGACAACACTGGCGTCGACGCCGCTGCTTGAAGAGGCTCCATCAGCGTCCATGGAAGCACTGACGCTCGTATCAGACATGGTGACATACAACGCGTTGTTACTTCCGGAGAGCTGCCCCACCAAAGCGGCTCGACCTCCCCGGGAAGTCAGCTCACTGCCCCTTATGTTCAGCTCCAGATGGCTGCTTTCGTTTGTATTATTTCCACTGTCAGCGACTTCAGCAATCAGCTCCAGAGGACCTGTAGCGTTCAATGTGGCACCGCTCATACTCACAGTGATCTTGCCTGCCTTCACAGGCTCACGAAACAACACCAAAGACTTGCCTGCCGTCAGATGGCCTCCACTGATATCCAGTTCGACACTACTGGATATGATTCCCTTTTTTTTATTGCCACCAAACAGTGCCAAATCTCCTTCTGCTGCTATCCGACTGCTTCCGTCAATGTGCAGGTCAACGCACGAACCATCCCGCAAGGCATCACTAAACAGCTCCAAACTATTTCCCGCAGCCAAGGTATCATTGTGAATACGCAAGACCACACGACTTCCTGCCTTCCCTTTCAAAGCTTGCTCGAAAAAGGTCAAATTTTTTGTGGAATTCAGCTCGCTATCCTCTACGCGCAAGGTGACATGGCTTCCATCCAAAGCACCCTTGAACAGTTTCACATTGGTTTTTGCACCCAGATTGCTACCCCCGATTCGCAAGGTGACATGGCTTTCTTCTACATCGTTGGCGAAAAGAGTGAAGTCGGCATTTTTACCTTCTTTACCTTCTGCCAGAAGACGGCCCTTGTCGACATATACGACAACTCGCTTACATCCCTTCAAGGCACCACCAAACAGCCTCAATATCGATTTTTTCCCCTCCGGATTCAGATCACTCTCCCGGATGCCCAAGGTGACATTACTGTTTTCCAATGCACCATCAAACAGGGCCAAGTTACCATTTGTCCGCAGCCTGCCCTGGTCGATATACACTTCCACGTGACTACCTTTCACAGCACTATCGAACAGTCCCAAATCTTCTCCTGCCTCCAGCTTGCTACCTCCTTTGAGGTCCAGGATAACACTGCTTCCATTCACCCCCTTGTCAAATAGTGTCAGCCTTTTTGCTTTCAAAGTGCTGTTGTTGATACCAATCTCAACTGTATTCTCTGGGTTCACGGAGCCACCGAATAGTTCCAAATTTTCTCCTGCCTCCAGCTTGCTGTTTTCGATACGCAAGGTGACATTATTTCCGTTATCCCCTGTCCGCAGATTGCCGGGAAAAAAGACCAGATTTCCTGTTGCGCTCAGCTCGATGCCCTCTATCGTCAGATCTATGCAGCTCTTGCTTAAAGGACCTTTAAACAGGCTGGTCAGGCTGGTGTTGGCAAGGACACTGTGGGCAGGAATCGCAAGATAGATGACTGCATTATTTACCTTACCGAACAGGGAGCTCTTCGCGTTCGTCGCGTTCGTCAGATTCAGAGAAAGATTGCCCCAAAGTTTTCCCGAGAATACGGTTTTCCCCTGCAACAATGGCAGGTACTTTTCGCTGTCAACCGTCAGGCACAGCTTGTACTCTCCACTGGTATTGTTCGCAATCTGGTCTTGCAAATCGGTCACGTTGTTTATACATCCAACATTTTCTCTGTGGTGCGGAAGCTTGTCCGCACACCCCTGATTTTCTGACGGGCGAAAACTAAAAGGAGATGCCGTCTCATTCGGAGAAGGAGCCTGTGTCGATGCAGGGGAAAGAGACGCTGTCCCGCCAGAGGAGCTGGTGGGGAGAAATTCGATAGCTGACTGCGTTTCTGTCGCCAACACAGATTCGGTAGTCGCCGTATGCCCCAGGGGCGATACAGACTCCGCGCCGGGAATCGAGAACGAGAAACTGGTGGACTGCGAAGGCGAAGTGGGGCCGGCAGTCGACCGCAGGTCGGCAACCGACGCAAAACCAGCAGTCGCCGCATACCCAACCGTCGATGGCAATCCAAAGGTCGGACTGGGCTCGACAGTCAACCCAGACTCAGCCGTCGAAGCGGGCCCAGCCGTTGACATATCTATAGATGAAGAGCCATCTATTATCGCTATTGGAGATGTTGAAGATGTTGAAGATGTTGAAGATGTTGAAGATGTTGAAGATGTTGAAGATGTTGAAGATGCTGAAGATGCTGAAGATGCTGAAGATGCTGAAGATGCTGAAGATGCTGAAGATGCTGAAGATGCTGAATAGCCATCGGCGATCCTGGACGAGGGCCCAACCCAGGAGGACTGGCTGACCGCATCTCCCGTCATCGATGCCATCCCCAACGCCATCGCATCCGCATCCTCCATTGCATCCCCAATCAAACGACGATGGCGGGCACCACGGGCTCCATAAGCCGGCCGGACCCTGCTACGTACGGCTACCGGCTCAGACCGGGCAACAGCAAGCGAAGGCGCTACCCGCTTCTGCCGGGCGGGCTTGCGCCCAGAACTTCCTTGTGGCGGAGCACTGCCCCCCCCACGCACCCGCGACTGCGGCTGACTGGCCGGGCGCACTGCAGCCACCGCACCACTAATATGCCCGTGCCCGTTATGCCCGTGCCGCTGCGCCGCCTGGGCACGCCTGTACCAGGAAGGCAATCGCACCCGGCTGCGCCGCGCCACCTCCCTGACCTGCTGTTTTCCCATCTGCGGCTGCTGGCCGGGACCCACAGCAACAGACAGGGCCGCCGCCTGCTGCAAGACTCCCTGTGCCCGCACAGCACCGCCCGGCACCAGGGAGGATGACACATTCCTGTGCCCTGCCCACACATCCGGACTGCTCACCGAACACAGAGTCAGAGAGACCAACCAGAATCCACTCACACCACTCACAGTGGTCCGCATACAAACCTGCCTTATCAAACATCAGGACGAAGGTCAGCAACACAGGGAAAACAACGAAGGAGCCAGCAGTCTAGACCAGATCTGAGCCTCTGCTGCCCTTGCACAAAAAAACTGATCCGGTTTCCGGCCTGCAAGCCATGGCCTGCCGTACTCATACCCCCCCGAAACAGAAACGCCACCCGCACGAACTCTCACCAGCAGGAACAGGGCTTGCGGCGGCTGAACAGGCACGCAGGCACATCCACTGTTCCCCGTAAAAGGCGTGGCATCCAGCCTGCGGGATTGACGGGCTCCCGCTGTGCGCGCGTCAATTCATCAGATTCCGGTTGCACAAGAGCAAGCCCTGTACTAAATAGCAGGGCACCCACCTTTTGCATCCAGGCTTGTCTGGATCCCGCAGCCTGTGAAACGCACAAAGGGGGTGCCCCGCTGCTGTTGGTCCCGGCATGGCCGCCGGAGCTCTCTGGCGGTGAGTCGAGGATGAGGATTAACAGGATGACAGGTCCAGCGAACTTCAATGCAGGTCCCACCTATTATTCTCCAGGGACAGGCATCGACCATGAAGCCAAAGGAACAGAAGAAGCAAATAGCCCCGGGTCCGTTCAAGCATTATCCGAGCTGAAGGAGCAACTGAGGGCGGGACTGAGGGATCATGTCGCAAATGTATACAATACAAAACCTTTTAGTGAATCCCCGGAGAGCGCAGCCCATATAGATAGATCGAAAACATTTTTTTCCAAGTGTAAGGACTTTTTGGCCAAGGGCAGAGACCTGATATCCAACGCAGTGAAGTATCCGGCCAGAAAATTGGCGGATCTATTGTCCCAGCTGCCTAAAAAGCGCGACCAACGGGACAATTCGCTCCCTCCTCCGCTCACGAAAGCCGGCACGCCTGGAACCTTGCGAAAACTGAGTGAAGAAGAGTCAGGTTTGGCCGGCCAATTCTCAAAAAAAACCCTGCAGCAACCGGAACCGGAGCGGGAAGAGAACGAGAAGGAAGAGGAAACATTCACGCAATTTGCGAGTGCAAAGCGATCCCTGCCGACCATCCTCGAGGAACAAGAGGAAAGCTACGACGAAGGCTACGAAGCAGACTACGAAGCAGACTACGAAGCAGACCAGGAATATACGCATGAAGGTAGAGTGCCAAGTGAAGAGAACACAGTGAAGTCAATAATGAAAAAACCGAAAACCACTGCGAAAGACAGGGCTCTGGCAACAGAGCCGCAGGCTGCCGAATCCACACAAGCTCGCAATAAAAAAATCACATTTAACACCCATAACGAAATCTTCTTCATACCAACAAGGGAAGCGGAAGCGGAAGCAGCGGAAGCAGCGGAAGCAGCGGAAAAGGAAACGGGAAAACCCCCGTGATTCGCAAGTCAAAAGCCGTCCTTGCCGTCCAGCCCCGAGGAAGAATCGGGAGACCATGAAGACGATCGATAAAGCACCAGGTGAAAATGCATCAGACTTGATCAACCTGTCCCCACCAACAGTAAAGCGACAGAAAGCCACGTCGAAAGGCAGGGCTCTGGCAGCCGAGCCGTAGGCTGCTGAATCCAGACAAGCTCGCAAGAAAAAAGTCACCTTTAACCTCAATGACGAAATCTTTAGCGTCCCGGCACGCCCGAGGAGAGGATCACAGTGGATGACACGAGAGAAAGGGAAATGGGGAGGTGACTGCCCAGGTGCCCGGGTTCAGAACGAGGGCCGGAGGTGTCCGGTGCGCTGGAAGTGGCTCGGAAGTGCCGACGAAAAGGGGCGGCGAAAGGCGAAAGGCGAAAGGCGAAAGGCGAAAGGCGAAAGGCGACACAAAAGAGAAGCTCTGCTAATGGGGAAACCGGAAAGTGGAATCGACTGAAACTCAGGACCTGACACTTGCTCCCACAGGTTCCTGCGAACCAGCTGTTGCAGAAACGAAGCCTGAATGGGTCAGCACCGCTCTTTCGCGAACGAAGAAGGCGGAAGTACAGCGAGGACATGATAAGCCAGCATGGACATGATAACGGCATACGTAAAAGAGCCATAAAAGACCATAAAGGCGTGGTACAGGCTGTGAAGCGCCTGCAAGAAGAGTCGCTCCCCTGGCCTGAAAACCTCTCTTGACTTCTGGACAAGGCAGTCGCGAGCCAGGCCCCCATCACCGGGCCGGCACTGTGGTTTGGCACTCCCCAACGCAAGCCGCGCTTTCATTCTCATTTGCACAGCCTCGCTTTTTGTACGATGCTCAATGGCTTTTCCCGGGTTGGTCCGGCCCGGTGCACTGCAAAGACGCAGCAAGAAACTGTGAGTAGCCCGTACAGCACAAGAGCACAGCCTGCCAGGTGCCTGCCTTGTCTTCGAGGAGGGGGCTGTCGTTGTATTGGCTCCGGCCAAACGGAAGAGGAAAGACGCAATGGTCCGGAATATTTTCGACGCACCGATGGTTGGCACCACTGTCGATACCGCTGCGTCTCACGCCCTGCCGCCGACGCAAAAAGAAAGTGCTCTCCTTTCCGGACTGCGGAACAATGTCGCCGGGCTATCGAGTCCCGCACATCAACCGCACAGGAATCTGCACAACGCCCTGGAAAAAAAACTTATCGACATCTTGTGTCACCGGAATTTGGCGCATGTCGCCAATGCGCCTCGCTACCGGCTGCATTCTCCGTCGCACAAGGCTACGGCAGCCGGGCAACCCGACCAGATGCCCCCACGGCCTCGCGCCAAAACAAAGCCCGGACCTGCCGCAACGGTTACTGGGGGGCATAACGCCCTGATGTCAGAACTCAAGGCAAAGTTTGCGCAACAAAAGCTGGAACAACACCATGACTCCGGGGACGCAAGTACTGTCAACCCGCCGCCTGTAGAACCACCGAATACCACAGCAGGCTCAGCGCCAGCCACACCTCCTCCCCCTCCTCCCCCTCCTTCCCCTACGGCTCAGTCACGCGCACCACAACAACCTGCGGCTGTGACGACCAGCGGGCAAGGGTATACCTTTCTGGCAGAACTCAAGGCAAAGTTTGCGCAACAAAAGCAGGAACAACACCATGACTCCGGGGACGCAAGCACGGTCGCCTCATCGCCGGCACGACCACACAGAGCCACAAGAGACCCGGCGACACACATTCCTGCGCCTCCTCCTCCCCCTGCGGCACAGTCACCCGGACAACAGCCCGTAGTCTCAGCACAGACTACCGGGAACATGGGAAGGGTCCTGGCAGAACTCAAGGAAAAGTTTGCGCAAGAAAACCAGGAACAACACCATGACTCCGGAGACGCAAGCACTGTCGACCCATCGCTTGCTCAACCAGGCGGCAACAGGGCCACAGGAAACGCAGCGACAAACATACCCCCTCCTCCTCCTCCGCCGCCTCCTCCGCCTGCGACACAGTCACCCGCACGGCAACAGATGGAACCGACTGCGGCTGCCAGCGGGCAGACGCGTCCTCTGGAAAAGGCGCAGAGAATTGCTACTGGCTCGGCGACCAGTAAAGAGCCTGCTCCCAAGCCCGCAAAAAAACAGGGAGGTGCCAACCCTGCGAAGAAAAGTTCTTCAGGTGGATTCAGGCGAGCCGGGAGGTATTTGATGAACGGATTATCCTGGTTGCGCAACCTTCTGACGACAAGGAAAAACTCCAGCTCCAGGAAACCCGGGGCAGAAAAGACAGAACCCGTACACTTCCCGCGTTAAAGAGCCATCTTTGGCATCTATACCCGAGGAACAAGAAGACGCTGAGATAAAAGTATGACAACCCGGACCCGGACAATGACCCAGTGCGCGGCAAGTGCCGTCCTTGGGTGCGGGGAAGGATAGCGCGGACGGCGCAGCCATCCCTTGTTCTGGTTTTCAGTGCGACGTCTTCTGCTGTTCAATAGACTGGCGAACAATGGAGATGGGTGCACCACCACAGGATGAAGCGAAGTAGGAGGGGGACCAGAGCACGCCCTTGCCCATAGCGTTTCTGGATATCCGACAGCCTGAAGCTGTCACCTGTGAGCGCCGCAGGAATCCCCAGCCTTCAGGACGGGGAGGATGTCAAACCACTTCTACACAGCTCCTGTTGGCCTTCATTTTTTTGGCCATGCCCTCAACAAAGAAAGGTGCTTGAGGGAGCTACGGACCTGTCTTTTTTTTCAGAAAAGGACTCACTGACATCAAGAGTTGCAGCTGCGCAGATGGACTTGTTGGCACCTTTCCAG
>MPMQ01000009.1 GCA_002238585.1 Kistimonas sp. bin40
CCGACCGCCACCGGATACCCCAATGCAACACGTGCCCACAACATCCTGTACCGCTGCGCCAGAGGCAGTGACGAGGCGGCCTCTTCCAGCTGGCCCTGGCTCCCGTCCCCAAACAACCTGGCGGCATATCCGCCCTCATTTCGACTGTGGTAAACCGTCCGGAAGCCCCAGTGATCTGAGACAGATCCTGAGAATACACGCGAGAGAAAAACCCTTTGTCTGTTCATATGAAGCCTGTGGACGTTCGTTTGCACATCCAGGCCCCTGGAAAAATCACTTGCGCATCCACACCGGAGAAAAACTCTTTGTCTGTTCATATGAAGACTGTGGACGTTCGTTTACACATTCAAGTGCCCTGAAATATCACTTGCGCATCCACACCGGAGAAAAAAACTTTTTCTGCCCGCACGAAAACTGTGGACAGTTTTTCGCGGAGGCTGGTGCCCTGAAAAAACACCTGAAAACCCACCCGAGAGAAAAAACCTTTGCCTGTCCATACGAAGGCTGCCAACGTGTTTGCGCTCAAGCAAGCGACATGAAAAAGCACAGGAGAATCCACACGAGAGAAAAACCTTTTGTCTGTTCATGGAAAGGCTGCGGGCGTTCGTTTACGCATTCGGGCTCCCTGAAAACCCACTGGCGTGTCCACACTGGAAAAAAACCCTTTTTCTGTTCGTATGAAGGCTGTGAACGTTCGTTTGCGCAGCAAAGCTCCCGGACAATTCACTTGCGTATCCACACCGGAGAAAAACCCTTTGTCTGCCTGCACGAAAACTGTGGACGTTCGTTCATGGATGCTGGTTCCCTGCAAAAGCACCTGAGAACCCACTCGGGAGAAAAACCTTTTGTCTGTCCATACGAAGACTGTCGACGTTCGTTCGCTCAATCAACCGACCGGAACAGACACCTGTTCATCCACACGGGAGAAAAACCTTTTGTCTGTCCCCGGGAAGGCTGTTGGTATTCGTTTACGCATTCAGGCAGCCTGAAAGCTCACATGCGTCTTCACGCCGGGGACAAACCCTTTGTCTGCCTGTACGAAGACTGTGGACGCCAGTTCGTACAATCAGGCGGCCGGAACAAGCACATGAAAAGCCACTCAGGAGAAAAACCCTTTGCCTGCTCATATAAAGGCTGTGGGCGTGCGTTCGCGCATTCAGGTGATATGAAAAGACACCTGCTCCTTCACACCGGCAAAAAAGACTTTGTCTGTCCGCATGACAGCTGCGGACATTCGTTCGTGCAATCAAGCGACCTGAACAGACACTTGCATGTCCACTCAGCAGAAAAGCCCTTTACCTGCCCTCGCAGGGGCTGCACAAAACGATTCAGGCAACCCGGTGCACTGAAAGCGCACCGGAACACCCTCACCACAAGGAAACACCGCAGTTGCGTCCCGGACGGCTGTATACAACAGGTCGGCACAAAACAGGTCGGCACAAAAAGGAGCCTTGCCCTTCGCGCAGGATCGCAAAATGCAGAAACAGCCGTTTTCTGCGTCCGGAAAGGCTGTAGCACACCATTGAAACACAGCGACGCGCGAACGCATCCGCTGCCGGTCCATAGCGCAACGCGGCCCTATGTCTGTCATTACCCAGAGTGCAACAGGCGCTTCCTGCAGCTTCTCGCGCTCAAAATGCACCAGCGTCGCCAGACCGGTGAGCAGGTCGGCATCAGCTCCGGCCAGAGCTACAACCCTGGAGTTATACGAGAGTGCTCGCTCCCGCCAGAGGTCTCGTCCCCTGCCGACGACCGCCACTGTCGCTTGCCTGCGCCCTCCGGCCACCCCGCCAGGCGCCAATCTACCCTGACAATCGGTCCGTATCGGCACAGGGCCAAACAGCCCTGGCTTCGTCCTGGCGGCGGCACGCGACAAAGAGTCACGGGACACCCTGTCCTCAAACCACAGGGTCTGGTTCGCACCAATGCAGGACAGGCCAGTTCTCCCGGTTATCAGCCATGGCGTGAGCCTGGGGGCCAGCAGCCGGGAGGCACAGCCTTGCTCCCCGCCGCAGCCATCAGTATCAGTCATCAGTTGCCCAAAGGAGTCCGGTGGGATTCTGTCGTGAGAACACACGACAGTCATAACACCACACCCGCCGGGGAGGTAACCACCGGGATCCCGGCAGGACACTACCGCTCAGTTATCACCTGGGTGTCCGGCGGCATTGTTTACAAGACACCACCGGGGCAATACAGCCCTGGCAGACCAAATCTGTCGCAGGAGGCAGCGGACCATCTCTGAAAAAACCCCAGGGTCTCACCAGCCAAAGGCAGCTGCGCATGCCGCTCCCGGGCTGTTGCCACATCAGTCCCATCGCGCAAAGACGGGAACAGCCCTGCACATCCGTCCGCGACGGCTGAGGAAAACCAGACCTGCGGTTGATCGACAAAACGCCGCTACGAACAGCGCCTGCTGGCGCGTACAGGAACTGCGTCCGCCCCTTGTTTTCAGACACCAGACTCTACCCGGCAAAGCTGTCGGTCGGAAACACACCTGATCAAGATAACAAGATCGTCACAGGGGCAGAGAACCACAGACAGCCCCGGCACTCCAAACCCCGACCGACCGCCACCGGATACTCCTGTGCAACACATAGCCACCACCTCCCGTGCCGCTGCGCCAAAGCCAGTGACGGGACTGCCTCTGCCAGCTCCCCTCTCCCGTTCCAGAACAACCTGGATGTCTGGATGCCCTCATCCCGACTGTGGCAAGCCGTCCAGCCCCAGCGATCGGAGAAAACACCTGAGAATCCACTCGAGAGAAAAACCGATGCCTGGCTGCCCCCATCCCGACTGCGGCAAACCCTTCAGAAGCCCCAGCGCCCTGAGAAAACACCTGAGAATCCACACGAGAGAAAAACCCTTTGTCTGCCCCTATGAAGGTTGCAGGTCTGCATTCGCGCAATCAGGCGACCGGAAAAGGCACCTGAGAATCCACACCGGAGAAAAACCCTTTGTCTGTCCATACGAAGGCTGTCGATATTCGTGCGCACAACCTGGTCCCCTGACAAGTCACCTGCGCGTCCACACCGGAGAACGACCTTTTGTCTGCCGCTACGAAGACTGTCGATATGCGTTCACACAACCTGGCGCCCTGACAAGCCACTTGCGCGTCCACACGAGAGAAAAACCCTTTGTCTGTCCCCGGGAAGGCTGCGGATACGCGGCCGCAACATCAGGCGATCGGACAAAACACTTGAGCGTCCACTCAGGAGAAAAACCCTTTGTCTGTCCCAGGCAAGGCTGTAGATATGCGTCCGGACGACCAGACCTCCTGAAAAAACACTTGAGCGTCCACTCAGGAGAAAAACCCTTTGTCTGTCCCTGGACAAGCTGTAGATATGAGTCCGGACGACCAGACCTCCTGAAAAAACACTTGAGCATCCACTCAGGAGAAAAACCCTTTGTCTGTCTATACGAAGACTGTGGACGTCGGTTCACACAATCAGGCACCCGGAACAAGCACCTGAGGACCCACACCAGAGAAAAACACCTGGCCTGCTCACAGGCAGGCGGTGGGCGTGCGTTCGCACACTCAGGCGCCCTGACAAGGCACTTACACTTGCGCACAGAAAAAAAAGGCGTTGGCTGTCCACATGACAGCGGCGGACATTGGTCCGTACCATCAAGTGACCTGCAAAGACACCTGCAAAGACACCTGCTCGTCCACGCGGGAGAAAAACCCTTTGCCTGCCCACACGAGGACGGCGCAAAACGATTCAACCAACCCGGTGCGTTAAAAACGCACCAGGACAAAGCACTGTAATTGCGGTCTGGACGGCTGTGCAAGACACTTCTGCAACAAAAAGTCTTATCCTTCGCACAGGCTCACACAATGCAACAGCAGGCGATTTGTGCCCCTGCAAAGGCTGTGGCACCAACTTCAGACACAGGGACACTCAAACGCACCCGCTGCATATCCGTAACGCACAGCGGCCCCTGCTGCCAAAGGCCACTGCGCGCCCGCACACCCGGGCTGTCACTCGGTCCCATCACGCAAAGACTGGAGCAGACCCTGAGCATCCGTCCGCGACGGGCAGGAAAAGCAGGTCTGCGGTTGATTGACAAAATGCGGCTGGAGTACAGGCAGTGCCTGCCGACGCACACACGAACTGCGCCCATCCCTTGTTGCCAACCAGACTCCACGCAGCAAAGCTGTCGGTCCGAAAGACACCTGATCAAGATGACAAGAGGGTCACAGGGGTGGAGAACTACAGACAGCCCCGCACTCCAAACTCCAACCGACCGCCACCGGATACCCCTGTGCAACACATAGCCACAACCTCCTGTGCCGCTGCGCCAAAGCCGGTGACGGAGCTGCCTCTGCCAGCTAACCCCCGCTCTCGTCCCAAAAAAACCGGGATGCATATCTGCCCTCATCCCGACTGTGGCAAACCGTTCAGAAGCCCCAGCGATCTGAGAAAACACCTGAGAAGCCACTCGAGAGAAAAACCCTTTGTCTGCCTGCACGAAGGCTGTGGACATGCGTTTGCACAACAAAGCCATCTGACAACCCACTGGCGTACCCACACGGGAGAAAAACCCTTTGCCTGTTCATATGAAGGCTGTGGACGTTCGTTTGCACATCGAGGCGCCCGGAAAATTCACCTGCGCATCCACAGCGGAGAAAAACCCTTTGCCTGTCTGTACGAAAACTGTGGACGTTTGTTCACAGAATCTGGCGCCCTGAAAAAGCACCTGAGAACCCACACGAGAGAAAAACCCTTTGTCTGTCCAGACGAAGGCTGTCAACGTTCATTCGCTCAACCAGGCGACCTGAAAAGCCACCGGAGAATCCACTCGAGAGAAAAACCCTTTGTCTGTTCCTGGGAAGGCTGCAGACATTCGTTTACGCACTCAGGCAACCTGAAAACTCACTGGCGTTTCCACACCAGAGAAAAGCCCTTTGTCTGTCCCTATGAAGGCTGTGGACGCTCGTTTGCACATGCCTGCGTCCGCAAAACTCACATGCGCCTCCACACCGGAGAAAAACCCTTCGCCTGCCTCTACGAAGACTGTCGACACGTCTTCGCACAATTGGGCGCCCTGACAGCGCACTTGCGCGTCCACACCGGAGAAAAACCCTTTGTCTGCCTCTACGAAGGCTGTCGACATGCGTACGCACAACCTGGCGCCCTGACAAGGCACAAGCGCATCCACTCACGCAAAAAAACCTTTGCCTGCTCACGTGAAGGCTGTGGGCGTGCGTTCTCGCAAGCCAGTGATCTGAAAAGACACCTGCGCTTCCACACAGGCACAAAAGACTTTGTCTGCCCGCATGACAGCTGCGGACGTTCGTTCGTGCAAGCAAGCGACCTGAACAGACACGCGTTTGTCCACTCAGAAGAAAAGCCCTTTGCCTGCCCACGCGAGGACTGCACAAAACGATTCAAGCGACCCGCTGCACTGCAAGCGCACCAGAACACCCATGCCAGACAGAAACGCCGCAGTTGCGTCCCGGACGGCGGTGTACAACACGTCAGCACAATCAGCACAATCAGCAGCCTTGCCCTTCGCACAGGATCACAGCAGGCAGAAACAGCCGTTTTCTGCGCCCGGAAAGGCTGTGGCACACCATTGAAACACAGCGACACTCGAACGCATCCGCTGCCTGTCCATAGCGCAACGCGGCCCTATGTCTGTCATTACCCAGAGTGCAACAGGCGTTTCCTGCAGCTTCTCGCGCTCAAAATGCACCAGCGTCGCCATACCGGTGAGCAGGCCGGCATCAGCTCCGGCCAGAGCTACAAGCCCGGAGTTATACGAGAGTCCCCGCTCCCGCCAGCGGTCTCGCCCCCTGCCGACGACCGGCACTGTCGCTTGTCTGCGCCATCCGGCCACCCCGCCAGGCGCCCATCTACCCTGACAATCGGTCCGTATCGGCACAGGGCCACACGGCCTTGTCTTCGTCCTGGCGGCAGCCATCGAAAAAGAGTCACGCAACACCCTGTCCTCAAACCACAGGGTCTGGTTCGCACCCGTACGGCACAGGGAGCACCTGTCCCGCCGGGACACAGCAGTTCTCCCGGTTATCAACCATGGCGCAAGCCTGGGGGCCAGCAGCCAGGAGGCACAGCCTTGCTCCCCGCCGCAGACATCAATATCAGGCATCAGTTGACCAAAGACGTCCTGTGGGATGCTGTCGTGGGATCACACGACAGTCAGAACACTACACCCGCCCGGGAGGAAAGCACCGGGACCCCGGCTGGACACTACCGCTCAGTTATCGCCTGGGTGTCCGGCGGCATTGTTTACAAGACACCACTGGGACAATACAGCCCTGGCAGACCAAATCTGTCGCAGGAGGCAGCGGACCATCTCTGAAAAAGCCCCAGGGCCTCACCAGCCACAGGCAGCTGCGCATGCAGCACCCGGGCTGTCACATCAGTCCCGTCGCGCACAGACGGGAGCAGGCTCTGAGCATCCGTCCACGACGGGTGACAAAACGCAGCGACGAACAGCGCCTGCAGGCGCGTACAGCAACTGCGTCCGTCTCTTGTTGCCAGACACCAGACTCTATCCAGCACAGCTGTCGGTCGCAAAGACACCAGATCAACATAACAAGATGGTCACAGGGGCGGAGAACCACAGACAGCTCCGCCACTCCAAACCCCGACCGACCGCCACCGGATACCCCTATGCAACACCTGCCCACAACATCCTGTGCCGCTGCGCCAAAGGCAGTGATGAGGCGACCTCTGCCTGCTATTCCCCGCTCCCGTCCAAAAACAACCTGGCTGCCTGGCTGCCCTCATCCCGACTGCGACAAGTCGTCCAGAAGCCCCGGCGATCTGAGCAAACACCTGAGAATCACCCGAGAGAAAAACCCGATGCATATCTGCCCCCATCCCGACTGCGGCAAGTCGTCCAAAAGCCCCAGCGATCTGAGAAAACACCTGAGAATCCACACGAGAGAAAAACCCTTTGTCTGTTCCCGGGAAGGCTGTGGACATGCGTTTGCACAAAAAAGCCACCTGACAACGCACTGGCGCATCCACACCGGAGAAAAGCCCTTTGTCTGTTCATATGAAGGCTGTAGACATTCGTTTGCACATACAGGCGCCCGGAAAAATCACTTGCGCACCCACACCGGAGAAAAACCCTTTGCCTGTTCATATGAAGGCTGTAGACGTTCGTTTGCTCATGCAGGCGCCCGGAAAAACCACTTGCGCATCCACACCGGAGAAAAACCCTATGCCTGTTCGCACGAAGGCTGTAGACGTTTGTTCACAGAATCTGGCGCCCTGAAAAATCACTTGCGCACCCACACGGGAGAAAAACCCTTTGTCTGTCCATACGAAGGCTGTCGACGTTCGTTCATTCAATCAAACGCCCGGAAAACGCATCTGATAACCCACATGAGAGAAAAATCTTTTGTCTGTTCCTGGAAAGGCTGCCGCCATGCGTTCAAGCACTCAGCCACCCTGAAAATTCACTGGCGCATCCACTCGAGAGAAAAACTCTTTGTCTGCCCACAGGCAGACTGTGGACATGCATTCACACAATCCACCACCCTGAAAAATCACTTGCGTACCCACACGAGAGAAAAACCCTTTGTCTGCCTCTACGAAGACTGTCGACAGGCGTTCACACAACCTGGCTCCCTGACAGGGCACTTGCACGTCCACACGGGATACAAACCCTTTGGCTGCCCGTACGAAGACTGTGGACGCTTGTTCGCAGAATCTGGAACCCTGCACAAGCACCTGAGAACCCACACGGGCGAAAAACCCTTTGTCTGTCCATTCGAAGGCTGTCGACGTTCGTTCGCAGAATCTGGAACCCTGCACAAGCACCTGAGAACCCACACGGGCGAAAAACCCTTTGTCTGTCTATTCGAAGGCTGTCGAAGTTCGTTCGCTCAATCAAGCGCCCTGAAAAAGCATCTGAGAACCCACACGAGAGAAAAATTTTTTGTCTGCCTATACGAAGACTGTGGACGTCGGTTCACGCAATCAGGCATCCGGAACAAGCACCTGAGAATCCACACCAGAGAAAAACCCTTTGCCTGCTCACCTAAAGGCCGTGGGCGTGCGTTCTCACATTCAGGAGTCCTGACAAGGCGTTTACACGGCCACGCAAGCAAAAAAGGCGTTGTCTGTCCACATGACAGCCGCAGACATGCGTCCGTGCCATCAAGTGACCTGAAAAGACACCTTCCCGTTTCCCGTCCACGCGGGAGAAAAACCCTTCACCTGCCCACACGAGGGCGGCACGAAACGGTGCAGCCAACCCGGCGCGCCAATGACACACCGGAACACGCGCACCAGAAAGAAGCACTGTAGTTGCAGCCCGGACGGCTGTGTAAAACACTTCAGCACAAAAAAGAGCCTGGCCCTTCGCACCGGATCACACAATTGGGACACAGGGACACGCAAACCCATCCGCTGCCTGTTCATAGCCTGGAGAGGCCACACGGCTGTGACAGGACACCCGGCCCTCACGCCCTGGCTCTTCTGTCCGCCCCCTGTGACCCCACTGCGGAATGCGCTCACCACAGACATCTTGACCCGAATGACAAGATGGTCACACGAGCGGAGTAACAGGGGCCGCGTCTGCACTCCAACGCCCCACAAGACTTTCCGGACAATCCGATGCTGCACACGACCACAATGTCCCCTGACTGCCGCATCCATGCCTGTGACAGTCCCTGGCGAGCCGGGCGGCGCTCCAGCCGGGCACAAGCCAGTCCTCATGGCGGCTGTCACAACGACTGCGGCAAGCCATTGCGCCGCGTGGATACTCTGGAAAGACACCGGCTCGAAACCCATACTGGCGACCGACGCTTGCGCTGTTCCTATGACGACTGTGGACGTTGTTTCACAAAATCCGTCAACCTGGCAAAACACGGGCGCATCCACCCACGAGAAAAACTCTTTGTGTGCTCCTGGCAAGGCTGTGGGCACTCATTTGCAGGAACATCCGGTCTGACAAGACACTTGCACGCCCACACCCGAAACAAAAACTGCGCCAGTGCGCATAAAGGCTGTGAATATTCGCCCACTCAATCAGGGACTATGAAAACACACTGGCGTGTCCACTCAGGAGCAAAGCCAGGAGCAAAGGCAGGAACAAAGCCTTTCATCTGTCGGTATCAAGACTGTTGTCGTTCCTTCTCACATTCAGCCACTCTGGCATACCACGTGCGTGCCGTTCACACCAAAGAAAAACCTTTTGTCTGTTGTCGTGAAGGCTGTGGATATGCGTGCGCAAAAGCAAGCGCTCTGACATGCCACTGGCGTGCCGTGCATACCAAAGAAAGACCTTTTGTCTGTTCACATGAAGGCTGCCGATACGCCTTTGCACAAGCGGGTGACCTGAGGCGGCACGGACAAGTCCATTCAGGACAAAAACCTTTCCTGTGTTTGCGTGAAGGTTGTGGCTATTCGTGCGCCAGATCAAGCACTCTGGCACGCCACTGGCGTTCTGTGCATACCAAAGAAAGACCTTTTGTCTGTTCACATGAAGGCTGCCGATACGCGTTTGCACAAGCGGGTGACCTGAAGCGGCACGGACAAGTCCACTCAGGAAAAAAACCTTTCCTGTGTTTGCGTGAAGGTTGTGGATATTCATGCGCCAGATCAAGCGCCCTGACACGCCACTTGCGTGCTGTGCATACCCGGAAAAACCCTTCTGTCTGGTTGCATGAAGGCTGCGGACGCTCTTTCCCGGATACCAGCGCCCGGACGGCTCATGCACCTGTCCAGAGCGCAGGAAAGCCCTTTGTCTGTCCATACGAAGGCTGCCGCCATGCGTCCAGGCACGCATACACCCTGAAAATTCACTGGCGCGTCCACTCGAGAGAAAAACCCTTTGTCTGCCGCTACAAAGACTGTGGACATACGTTTGCGCAACAAAGCCATCTGACAGCTCACTGGCGTACCCACACGGGAGAAAAGCCCTTTGTCTGCCCTTACGAAGACTGTGGACGTTTGTTCGCAGAATCTGGCACCCTGCAAAAGCACCTGAGAACCCACACGGGAGAAAAACCCTTTGTCTGTTCCCACGAAGGCTGTGGGCATGCATTCACGCAAGCCTACTCTCTGAAAACACACGTGCGAATCCACACCGGAGAAAAACCCTTTGTCTGCCCCCTTGAAAACTGCAGACGTGCGTTCACGCAATCGGTACACCTGCAAGAACACCGGCGTGTCCACTCAGGAGAAAAGCCCTACGTCTGCCCCTATGAAGGCTGTGGACGTGCGTTCACACAATCCACGTCCATGAAAAGACACTGGATCCACTTCCACGAAAAGACACTGGCGTATTCATACCGGAGCAAGCCCCTGTGTCTGCCCCCATGAAAACTGCGGACCTGCGCTCACGCAATCAGTACCGCTGCGAGAACACTGGCGTATCCACCCGGGAGAAAGGTCTGTCTCTGCCCACATGAAGGCTGTGGACCTGCGTTCACAAGACGCTGGATCAAAATAACGAGATAGTCACGCTGGCAGATAAACAAGACAAACCCGGCACTCCAACCCCCGCAATCGCTTTCCACCGGTACAATCTGATGCTACACGCGCCCACGACTTCCTCCACCTCCACGTCAGGGACCGGCCAGCCACAGCAACCAGGACCCCGCGCAAGGCGAGCAACAGACAGCCTGCGTATCTGGCCCCTTCACGACTGCCGCACACTGTTCAACCGCTCCTGCGACCTGAAACAACAGCCGAAACTCCACACCGGCGCAAAACCCTTTGTCTGTCGCTATGGAAACTGTGGATATGCAACCGCCAAAGCATACGATCTGAGAAAACACTGGCGTGTCCACACCGGAGCAAAACCCTTTGTCTGTCCCTGGGAAAACTGTGGACGTTCGTTCACACAATCAGGCTCCCGGACAATGCATGTACGCACCCACACCGGCGAAAAACCCTTTGTCTGTCCCCATAAAAACTGTGGATATGCGTCTGGACGTTCAAATTCTCTGACAAAACACTTGCGTGTCCACTCCGGAAAAAAAACCTGTGACTATGGCGGTGACGGCCATGAATGTTCGTGCGCACACGCAAGATCCCTGAAAAAACACCTGATGACCCGCTCCAGAGAAAGACCCTTTGTCTGTCCTTATCAAGGCTGTGGACATGCCTTTTCACGCATATCCGCCCTGAACATTCACTTGCGTGTCCACACTGGAGACAAACCCTTTGCGTGTCCATACAAGGGCTGCGGGCGCAGATTCGCCGATGCAAGCAATCGGACAAGACACTGGCGTCTCCACACGGGAGAAAAAACCTTTGCTTGTTCACACAGGGGCTGTGGATATTCGTACTCAGAGCCAGGCAGCCTGAGAAAACACCTGCAAACCCACTTGAAAGCAAGAACCCTGGCCTGCCAAGGCGCAAACGCCGCAACAGGCTTCACCCCCCTGAGACAATTGAGAATGCAGATGCGCCGCCACACCGACGGGCGACCCCAGACCTTTTCCTGCCAGAGCAGTGCAAAAAGGGTGACGCCACAGTGGTCACGCCAGCCCCGGGGGCAGAGCCCTGCCAGCGCCAGGCTCTATCGCAATGTGCCTGCAACAGGCGAGCGGCCTGCCTGGCACCCATCCCCCCTGAAGACACACAGGCACCGGCACACGGGCAACCAGCCCAGGCTTTGCCCTGCCAGCAACGCTGGACAAATGCTCACAAGACACGGGACGCTCAAACCGCACAGCCTCAGGCTCACCCGTGCCACAACGGCTTCGCCTGTCCGCCCGGAATACCGCAAGGGGTCACGCCAGCCAGGGCGAGTGCACCCATGCCAGCAGGCAAAAGGCGCATTCCCCGCCGCTGCAAGCGCCCGTCAGCAGCCCATGAAAAAAGCGCGGCAGAAGACTGTCGTGACAACACCCGGCAGTCATGGTGCAACACCGCTCCCGGGAATAACCACCGCAAACCGGACAAGCCACTACTGTCCTGTTATCACCTACGTGTTCGGCCGCGTTGTTTCCAGGACTCAACCAGCGCAAACCACCCGGGCGGGCACAATTTTGTCGCTGTAGCGCAAGACTGCAAGCCGCTTGCCGCTGTCAATGAAGAAGGCTGCGACCTCTCCAGACAACGACGGCTGTGCAGCCGCAGCCGCCAGCCAGTGTCGTCGGGAAGACGCTTGATCAAGGTGACAGGGTGGTCATAACGCTGAAGGAACAAAGGGATATTCTGCACGCCAGACGTCAGCTGCCACCGGACCGCCCTATGCTGCACAAGCTCACAATTTTCTCTGTTGCCTCTGTTTCTCCTGCCACTGCGCCAACGCCGGTGACAGGCCATGGCGAGCAAGCCGCCAACCCCGTAAAGCAACAGCAGTCCCCGTATATCTGCTCGCACACAAACTGCGGCAAGGCGTTCACCAGATTCCCCTGCCTCACAAGCCACCTGCGCGTCCACTTCACAGAAAGCTCCTTTATCTGTCCCCGGGAAGGCTGTGGACATGCGTTCGCTCACTCAGGCAACCTGAAAAGGCACCTGAAAATCCACACGGGAGAAAAACCCTTTGTCTGTCCATACCAAGGCTGTCGATCTTCGTTCAGTCAATCAAGCAACCTGCAAAGGCACCTGAAAAGCCACTCCAGAGAAAGACCCTTTGCCTGTCCCAGGCAAGGCTGTGGATATGCATCCGCATACCGGTGCAACCTCAAAGTACACGCGCGCAGCCACTCGGGAGAAAAACCTTTTGTCTGTCCACAGACAGATTGCGGATATGCGTGCGCACAATCATCCAATCTGACAATTCACCTGCGCAGCCACTCCGGAAAAAAACCTTTTGTCTGTCCACAGACAGGCTGTGGGCAGGCGTTCGCGCACTCCAGCCATCTGACAGTCCACCTGCGCCGTCACGCAGGAATAACCCCTTTCGTCTGTTCACATGAAGGCTGTGGATATGCGTCCGCACAATCCAGCCGTCTGACAATCCATATGCGCACCCACTCAGGCGCAAAACCTTTTGTCTGTCCACAGACAGATTGCGGCTATGCGTGCGCACAATCCGGCCGTCTGAAAAGCCATCTGCGCATCCATTCAGGAGAAAAACCTTTTGTCTGTCCACAGACAGATTGTGGCTATGCGTGCACGCAGTCCAGCCATCTCAAAAGCCACCTGCGCCGCCACTCTGGAGAAAAACCTTTTGTCTGTCCTTATGAGGGCTGTGGCTGGTCGTTCGCATGCCCAAGTGACCTGACAGGCCACCGACGTATCCATACCAGAGAAAGACCCTTTGTCTGTCCCCATGAAGGCTGTAGACATGCGTCCACACGCCAGAGCTATCTCAAAGTGCACTGGCGCACCCATGCAAGAGAAAAACCCTCGATCTGTTCCCGGAAAGGCTATGGACGTCCGTTTGCGCAGTCAAAAAAACCGAAAAGACACACGTACGTCCACACCCCCAAAACACCCTGCGTCTGTCCCGACGACGAATATGGCCATGCGTCCGCACGCCAGGGCAGATCGACCAGATCCCGACGCGCCGCCACCGACCAGAGCCGTGAAACAAAAGGCCAGCAGGGTATCGTGCAAGGAATGCACGACAATCATAACGCCTCGCCGGATCAACACCCCTTGAGCACAACCGCACCAGATCACTACCGTTCTGTTATCGTCTGGGTATCCGGCGGGCTTGTTTACAGGACCCCGCCACCGGGGCAACAAAACCCTGCCCCAGGCTCCCCGCTGTAAAACAGACGACCCCGGTCTCACCGGACAACAACAGCCCGGCTGCTGCGGCACCCGGGCTGGCATAGTCTGGCGTCCCGGTCCGGCTGCAAACAGGCCCTGGACATCCATCAGCCCTGATACTGCCACAGGCGGCGAAAACGAAGCGCGGCGGTCAAATGCCCTGCAAAACGCGACGACAGACACCGCAAGCCCCTGTCCGGTGGCCTGTTCCCATCCTGTTGCCCGGTCCTGCTGCGTCCGCCACAACTATCCGCGCCAACAGGCAGAGTCAAAGTGACCAGCTGGTCAAAAGGACGGATAGACGAAGGCAATTGTGCACTCCACACCCCAATCACTCTTCAGGGAACGACACCATGCTGCATACGCCTGCAATTTCCTCTGGCACTGCGTCAATGCCTGTGACAGCCCAACCGCGCGCAGGCCAGCTCTCCGGCGAAACACCAGCTGTCCGGCACATCTGCACGTACAACGACTGCTGCCAGGCGTTCAGTAACGCCATCAACCTGGGAAAGCACCTGCTTGCCCACCTCAGAGAAAAACCCTTTGTCTGCCCAATCCCACACTGCGGGCATGCGTACAAACGCTCCAACAGTCTGGCACACCACTTGCGTATCCACTCCGGAGGAACAACCTTTGTCTGTCCACTCGCACACTGTCGACGTTCATTCATGCGCGCCAGCAGTCTCGTACGCCACTTGCGTATCCACTCCACAGACTTCCCCTTTGTCTGTCCCTATGAGGACTGTGCCTATTCGTGCATACAAGCGAGCGACCTGATAAAACACTGGCGCATCCACTCAGGAGAAAAACCCTTTATCTGTCCCTATAAAAGCTGTGGCCGTTCGTTTACACAACCTGGCAATATGAAAAGACATGTGCGCTGCCATACAGGAGAAAAACCCTTTGTCTGTCCCGATGAAGGCTGTCAACGTTCGTTCAGACAACAACATGGTCTGACCTACCACTTGCGCGCTGTTCATGCCATAGAAAAACTTCTGGTCCGTCCGCATGACGGCGCTGGACACAGGTCCACACGAGGTGCCAGTCCGGGATCAGACTTGCGCCCCTGTTCAGAAGCAGGACCAGCAGCAGGACGTCTTGTCTGCTCATATGCAAGCTGTAAATATGCGTCCCCATACCCAGGCAAGCTGACACGACACTGGCCCGTCCACTCAGGTGCAAAGCCATGGGTCCGTCCACAGACAAGCCATAGACGTGCGTTCACACAATCTGGCCATCTCAAAAGCCACCTGCGTATCCACTCAGGCATCACAACTTTTGCCTGTCCACTGGAAAACTGTGAATACGTGTCCACACACTCAAGCAACCTGACACGACATTGGCGTGTCCACTCAGGAGAAAAGCCTTTTGTCTGTCTACATGAAGGCTGTGGACGTGTATTCGCGGAATCAGGAAATCTGGCAAAACACTTGCGCATCCACTCAGGAGAAAAGCCGTTTGTCTGTCCACAGACAAGCTGTAGACGTGCGTTCACACAATCTGGCCATCTCAAAAGTCACCTGCGTATTCACTCAGGCGTAAAACCTTTTGCCTGTCCACATGAAGGCTGCGGATACACAGCCAGGCAACTGCAACTGATAGTACCGGCCACAGATACGCATCCGGGAACAGCCTTGATCAAGATGACAAGCCTGTCACAAGGCCGGCAACAAAAGACCGATTCGGCTCTCCAACGTCCCGTCCTTGACCACTGGACCGTCCGACAATCCCATGTTGCGCACAGCTGCCATTCCCCCGGCTTCCACAGCATTGCCTGTGGCAGACCCTCCACAGCAAACAGGACGTCGCTCCCGCCGAAGGGCAAGCTTGCTGCGAGTCGGCCCTCATGGCGACTGCAACGACGAACACCGTCCATGCAGTGACCTGAAACAACAACAAAAAACCCGCATCAGAAAAAAACACCGGGTCTGTCCAGGGGAAACCTGCAAAGTGGCGTTCGCACGCTCGGACGGTCTGGCACAACACGAACGCGTCGAGGCTGGAAACAAGCACCGTGCCGGCCCCTGGGAAGGCTGCGGATACAGGTCCACACACGCAGGCAACCGGAACAAACCTGTGCGCGTCCACGCAGGAAAAAAGCCCTTTGCCTGTCCTTATGAAAGCTGTGGCTATGCGTCCAGACAATCAGGCCCCCTGACCAGCCATTTGCGTCTGCACACCGGAGAAAAACCTTTTGGCTGTCCCCGGGAAGGCTGCGGATATGCGTCCGCAACATCAGGCAACCTGACGAGGCACCTGCACGTCCACTCACGAGACGAACACTTTTTCTGTCCCCACAAGGGCTGTGAAAAGGCGTTCACGACACGAAGAGCCCTGATGCGACACAGGCGCGTCCACGCAGGAAAAAAGCCCTTTGGCTGTCCACATGAAGGCTGTGCATATACCGCTGCAAATGCAAGCAATCTCAAAAGACACTTGCGCATCCACTCCGGAGCCAGACCCTTTGGCTGTCCACATGAAGGCTGTGCATATACCGCTGCAAACGCAAGCAATCTCAAAAGACACTTGCGCAACCACTCCGGAGCCAGACCCTTTGGCTGTCCACATGAAGGCTGTGCATATACCGCTGCCAACGCAAGCAATCTGAAAAGACACTTGCGCATCCACTCCGGAGCCAGACCCTTTGGCTGTCCCCATGGTGGCTGCGTACACAGGCTCGCGCAATCAAGCAGTCTGACACAGCATTTGTATGCAGCTCATTCAGGAACAAAACCCTTGGTCTGTCTCTATGAAAGCTGCGCAGATGCCTTCAAAACACCCGCAGCTCTGACTCAGCACAGGCACGTCCACGCAAGACGCAAGCTTTTTGCCTGTTCACATCAAGGCTGCGGATATACAGCTATACATGCCGGCAATCTGACAAGACACTTGCGCCGTCACTCAGGAAAAAGAACCCTCACCTGTCCCCATGATGGCTGTCTACATTTGTCCCTGCATCCAAGCGGTCTGACATACCATTTGCGTGCTGTTCATACCAAAGAAAAACACTTTCTCTGTCCGTATGGGAGCTGTGAAGATACGTTTGCAACACCAGCCAGACTGGCCAGACACTTGCGCCTGCACACAAGGGCCGCACCCCTTGTCTACCCACACAAGGGGCATGCCAAGGGGGTCAACCCGTTCAACCGCCCGGAGCACAGCCGCCGTGGTGCACCCGGACATCGGCCAGGAGTGGCGTGCCAGCGGGCGCGGGATGAAACCTTGCCCGCCCCGGCAGACGCCAGCCCGGGGCTCAGCAAACAAGGGCTGCGGGATGCCTGCCTGAGAATACACGACAGTCATGGCGCCGCTCCCGCCCGGAAGATCAGCAGCCCGCTTCCGCCCAGCCGCTACTGTGCTGTTATCGCCTGGGTATCCGATGGCGTTGTCTATAAAAGCTCACCACCGGGAAAACACAAGCCTGGTCGAGCGCATCTGTAGCAGGAAACAGTAATCGACTCCCTGCTCCGAACAACAGTGCCCCAGTCTCTGCAATCCAACAGGGCTTTGTATCCGCTCGAGCTTGCCTGGCAGCCGCCACCAATGCCCATGGGAACAATCGGTGCCCATGGAAAAAAAAGCCTGGTCCGGATAACCAGCTCGTCAGGAGTCTGGCAACCCGGCACGGGGTCTGCACTCCAAGCGACAACCCATAACCGCCGGACACTTCTCATGCCGCACACGCCCACCACGCCCACCACGCCCACAATGTTATCCGTCACCGCATCAGTGCCTGCGACAAGCCCATCACTACGAACAGGACCTGCTCAGGCCAAACAACGACCGCCCGGGATATCCGCCTGCGGCGCCAGTGCGGCACCCAGTCCCATCAACCCCATGACCTGCGAAAACACATGAACAGCCGCTGCGGAAAAAAGAACTTTGTCTGCTCCTGGGAAGGCTGTGGACGTGCGTTCAACAAATCAGGAAAGCTGACGGCACACAGGCGCGTCCACTCAGGAGAAAAACCCTTTGTCTGTCTTCATGAAGGCTGTGGACGCTCGTTCGGACAATCAGGCACCCTGACAAGTCATTTGCGTCTCCACACCGGCGAAAAACCCTTTTTTTGTTCCCATGAAGGCTGTAGACATTCGTTTGCACAATCAAGCGCTCTGGCGTACCACTTGCGTGCTGCTCACTCGGGGAAAAAACCCTTTGTCTGTTGCTGGGAAGGCTGCGGACGTTTGTTCGCACAATCATGCTCTCTGAAAACCCATGTTCGCACCCACACCGGCGAAAAACCCTTTGTCTGTCCACAGACAGGCTGTAGACAGACGTTTACGCAACAAGGCTCTCTGGCAAGACACATGGATCGTCACTCAGGAGCAACAGGCCGCACCGACTCAAGCAATCCGAAACGCCATCAGCGCGCTCACATCCAGGAAAAAGTCTTTGTCTGCCCACATGAAGACTGTAGGTATGCGTCTCTATACTCCAACAAACTGGCACAACACTTGCGCACTCACACAAAAGAAAAACCCTTTGTCTGCCAACGCGAGGGCTGTGGACGTGCGTTCACGCAATCGAGTCATCTGACACGGCACTTGCGTATCCACACCGGCGAAAAACCCTTTTTTTGTTCTCATGAAGGCTGTAGACGTGCGTTTGCACAATCAAACGCGCTGGCATACCACTTGCGTGCTGCTCACTCAGAAATAAAACCCTTTGTTTGTCCTCATCAAGGCTGTGAGAGCGCGTTCATACAATCAGGTCAGCTGAAACGGCACTTGCGTGTGCATTCGGGAGAAAGACCCTTTGTCTGTCAACAGACTGGCTGCGGCCAGACGTTTACGCAGCAAAGCTCTCTGGCAAGACATATGGCCAAGCGCTCAGGAGAACAACGCTGCACAGCCTCAGGCAACCCGAAACAACACAGGCGCGTTCGCATCGGTGGAAAAATCTGTGTCTGCCCGCATGAAAACTGTGGCTATGCGTGCCGATACTCCAACAAACTGGCACGACATTTTCGCACTCACTCAAGAGAAAAACCCTTTGTCTGTTCACAGACAGACTGTGGGCGTGCCTTCTCACTACACTTCAACATGACAAGACATTTGCGCGTCCATTCAGCAAAAAACACTTTTGCTGACCAACATGCAGGCCATGAGTATCCGACCATAGCCCCAGAAAATCCGGGAAGACATTTGTCCATCCTTCAAGGAGACAAGCCCTTCGTCTACTCATGCGACAACAGTGAACAAAGATTGACACCAAAGACCTGGCTCCGCCCTCAAGTCTCTCCCGCTACCGACGACGGCTACCATCAGCGTTCGCCAGCGCTACCCGGGTCCTCCTTCAGGCTGAAGTCCACCCCGACACGCCACCAGTGTTCTGTTATCGCCTGGGTATCCGGCGGTGTTGTTTATAAAAATGCACCACCGCACAAGCACAAAACTGGCCACTCGAACCTGTAGCAGGACATGACAAAAGGCTGCGTAGAAGAGAACTGCGTCCCTGCGGCCACAGACAGCCTGGCACCCACAGCTTCCGACCCGAAAACGCTTGATCAAGGTGACACGATGGTCACCAGAGCCGGTCAAACGAGCACTTGTGCACTCCAAAACCCCATCGCTATTTGCCGGACGGTTCGCATGCTGCACAAGCCCACAAGTTCCCTCAGCCGCGCCTCGGCACCCGTGACAGGCAGATCAGGGCGCGCACCCACCCGCTCCGGCCGTAAAAAGGCCTGCGTACGTATCTGCCCGTATGACAACTGCGGCAAAGCATTCAATTACCCCAGCCGCCTGCAACGGCACCTGGTAGGCCACACCGGACAAAGGCCCTTTGCCTGCCCACATGAAGACTGCGGACAGTCTTTCGGACTGGCAGCCAGCCTCAAAGAACACCTGCGCATCCACTCAGGCACAAAACCCTATGCCTGTCCGCACGAAGGCTGTGGACGTTCTTTCGCACAATCTTCCACCCTCACCAGACACTTGTGCGTCCATTCACGCGCAAAATCCTTTTGCTGTCCCTGGGAGGGCTGTGAATATGCATGCACACGATCAGACGCCCTCAAGGCACACAGGCGCGTCCATACCAAAGAAAAACCTTATGTCTGCCCCTTTGAAGGCTGCGGACGTGCGTTCACACAGGCAAACATCCGAACCAACCACGTGCGTTTCCACGCAGGATACAAAGATTTTCGCTGTCCACATGAAGGCTGCAGACAGGCGTTCATACACGCAAATTCTCTCATCTACCACTTGCGGATCCATAGCGGAGCAAGGCCATTTGGCTGTTCACATGAAGGTTGTGGACAAGCGTTCAGAGATGCCACCGCCCTGAAGAGGCACCTGTATGACCACTCGGGAGAAAAACCTTTTGCCTGTCCCCATGAAGGCTGCTGGTATGCGACCGCCAACGCGGCAAGCATGAAACAGCACCAGCGCACCCACACGGGAGAAAAACCTTTTGTCTGTCCCCATGAGGGCTGCTGGTATGCGGCCACCAACGCAGGAAATCTGAAACAGCATCAGTACACCCACTCAGCAACAAAAGCCTTTGTCTGCCCCTATGACGACTGTGGAGTGTCCTGCACACAGCCTGGCAACCTGGCAAAACATATGCGCCGCCACGCAGGCAAACAAGCCCTTGTCTGTTCCTCTGGCGGCTGTAAATTCTCGTTCGCACAACCTGGCTTGAAAAAACATCTGTACTGCCACGCAGGAGAAATCACCCAGGTCGGCTCACGCCAGGACTCTGCCACACAGATCAACCGGCCCAACCGCCTCAGACAGCACCCAGGCACCCACACCAAAGCCAGGCCCGGCCGTGACGGTCGGGGTAAAAACCTGTTCACAGGACACAGGAACCACAAACCGCAGGGACGCGTTCGCACCCCTGAGCCCGAGGCCTGCCCTGCCCGGCACCTCACCAGCACCTGCCCGGCAGGCTACCCGTGCTCTGTTATCAGCTGGGTGTTCGGCGGTGTTGTCTACAAAAGCACACCACCAGAAAAACAAAACCCTGGCCAATCGAACCTGTAACACAAGACGGCAAGTGGCTCCCTGCGCCGCAGCAGAGCGCACCCCGGGCCGCTGTGCAGCCGCGCAAGAGAACTGTACCCGTCCTTTGTACCCGTCCACGCAGCACCCGCTGCGGGGGCAAGGTGACAGGATAGTCACAAGGGCGTGTAGAAAGGTGTCATTCCCTACTCCAAACTACAATTCCTGGCAACCGGACAGTTCCATGCTTCACGCGCCCACAACAGCCCCTGCCGCCACATCCGTGCGCTTGACCGGCAGACCTGGGCGAGCCCTCCCCCGCTCCGGCCGTCACACCGCCGTCCCCTGTATCTGCCCGTATGACAACTGCGGCCGAGCGTTCATTCAACCCAGCGACCTGAAACGCCACCTGAGAATCCACACCGGAGAAAAACCTTTTACCTGCCCGCATGAAGACTGTGGAAAGTCTTTTGCACTCCTGACAACCCTGACACGACACTTTCGTACCCACTCAGGAGAAAAGCCCTATGTCTGTTCGTATGAAAACTGTGGACGTGCGTTCACACAATTGAGCACTCTGAAAAGCCATATACGTACCCACACCCGGGAAAAGCCATTCCGGTGTCCCTACCCAGGCTGTATCAGTGCATTTGCCACTTCATCCAGGCGGATAAAACACCGGCGCACCCACTCGGGAGAAAAGCCTTTTCGCTGTACACAGACAAACTGTGAAAAGGCATTCACACAATCAGCCCATCTGAAAAGGCACCGGCGTATCCACTCAGCAGCCTATATTTCCTGTCCCCGGGAAGACTGTGGATACCTGTCCACACAACCTGACAACCTGAAACAACACTGGCGCGTTCACTCAGGAGACAAGCCTTATGTCTGTACACAAGAAGGCTGCACACAGATATTTGCACACGCAAGCAATCTGACCAGACACTTGCGTACTCACTGGAGAGAAAAACCCTTTGTCTGTCCATACGGAGGCTGTGGACATTTGTTCGCATACCAGACCAGCCTGACAAGGCATGCGCATACCCACTCACCAGGAAGAAAGTCTTTTTTCTGCCCTTGGGAAGGCTGTGCACATGTATCCGGACAACCCGACAATCTGAAAAGACATTTGTACATCCACACCGGAGAAAAACCCTTTGTCTGTCCCAGGCAAAGCTGTGGATACGCAGCCACACACCCGGCCAACCTGAAAAGACATATGAACGTCCACGCAGGCGCAAAACGCTTTGTCTGTCCCAGGCAAGGCTGTGAATACGCGACCACACACCCGGCCAACCTGACAAGACACAGGAACGCCCACTCAGGAGAAAAACCCTTTGTCTGCCCGCGCCAGGCCTGTGCAAAAAAGTTCGGCCAGTTCAGCCATATGAAAAGACATCTGGACACCCACACCAAAGCACGTTCGGGTAGTGACGCTCTCAAGGGCAGTAAAAAGAGGATCAGGAAAAAAAGAGGCTTGCCCGACCTCACAGGCTCGCCCAACGCAGAATCCGCCAGGTCCCGCTCCCGGGCAGACCGCCGCCCCCCTGTTCAAACACCAGAACACGCAATGCATTGGCCTCTTCACCGCGCAAAGAGGTCTCATCGCTGTCATTACCCGGAGTGCAACAGGTGCTTGGTGCAGGTCCTCGCGCTCAAAATGCACCGGCATCGCCATACCGGCCTGCAAGCTTGCATCGGCTCGGCCAGGAGCGGTGAACCAGAGTTTGCACAAAAGCGCTCGCTACAGGCCCCGGTCTCTCCCCCTGCCGAAGACGGCTCCTGTCGGCTTGTGCCAGCCAGACTCCCCGTCAGGCACGCATCCCCCCTGACAATCCATCAGTGTCGCCGCACCGGCACAGGGCCTTGTCCCGGCCCTGACAGCCAGGGTGACATGTTCACAAAACACAAGAACCACAAACCGCAGGATCGCCATCGCACCCGTAAGCCAGAAGCCGGGCCGGCCCGGCTGCGGCACGCCCCCCGGAATTTACACAGGCCCCCTGCCAAGGCAAAAGCCTCAGCTGCCGCAGGCCCGGAGAAGAACCCTTCCCCCCTCTGCGAACACCCGACATCCATCCCTGTCTGCCGCCAGCCAGGCATGAAACGAGACCGACGGGGCACCCCGGTGAAAAGACACAACAGACATGGCGTCGCACCTGCCCTGCCCATTACCAGCCCACTCCCGGCAAGCCGCTACTGTTCTGTTATCGCCTGGGTGTCCGGCGGCGTTGTTGTGAAAAGCACGCCACAGGAAAAATAAAAATCCGACCACCCCAACCTGTCATAGAAAACGGCAAGCGTCTCCCTGTGCCACACAAGAGCGCACCAGCCTCAACGAACAAGGACAGGGCTACACCACCGGGCCTGCACGGTCATGTCCCCGTCCCCTACAAACCGCGAACAGGGCCGGCCACATGGCTCCTGGCACACAACCTGGCCTTGCGGTTGCAGGTGACGCGCGGCCACGGGCAAGGCTTGCCAGGGCACTATCTGTCTGTCTGTTCTGTCCGTTGTCGCTCAGTGGCCAACCGGTACGCAGCAAACACCTTGAGCAAGATGACAACCTTGTCACAAGGCCGGCAACAAATGACCGATTCTGCACTCCAAGTACCCGCCCGCCACCACCGGACAGCCTGATGCAGCCTACGCCCACAATTTCCTCTTCGACCGCATCAATACCCGTGACCGGCCCTCCACGCACCGGACGCCACGTCCGCCGGGACACAGCCGTCCGGCGTATCCGGCCGCAAGACAACGGCGGCAATCATGATGACCTCAAAAGGCCGCGCAGCCGTGGCTACCATGGTGCCTGTCCCTATGAAAGCTGTGGACACAGGTTCACAACCGCAATAAAGCTGGCAAGACACCTTCGCATCCACGCCGGAAAAAAGCCCTTTGTCTGCCCTTATGAAAGCTGTGGCTATGCGTCCGAACGATCAGGCCCCATGACAATCCATGTACGCAGGCATACCGGAAACAAACCGTTTGTCTGTCGCTACCAGGGCTGTGTACGTGCATTTGTGGATTCAACCAAGCTGACACAACACCGACGCACCCACTCAGGAGAAAAGCCTTTTGTCTGCCCATTTGAAAGTTGTGGACACGCCTTTTCACAATCACCGCATCTCAAAAGACACCTGAACAGCCACCTGGAAGACTATGTTTCCTGTGCCTGGGAAGGCTGTGGATACCTGTCCACACAACCTTACGACCTGAAACGACACTGGCGCGTCCATTCGGGAGAAAAACCTTTTGTCTGTCTACATGAAGGCTGCGGATACACGTCTGCACACTCAGGCAATCTGAACAAACACCTGCGTATTCACTCGAAAGAAAAACCCTTTGTCTGTCCGCGTAAAGACTGTGGACATTCATTCACATACCAAATCAACCTGACAAGACATATGCGCATCCACTCAGGAGAAAAACCCTTTGTCTGCCCCTGGGAAGGCTGTGGACATGCGTCCCGGCAATCCGGCAATCTGAAAGTTCATTTGTACACCCACACCGGAAAAAAAACCCTCGCCTGTCCCAGGGAAGGCTGTGCATACCAGGCCAGCCACCCGGGCCTTCTGAGAAGACATCTACGCGTCCACTCAGGAAAAAAACACTGGGTCTGCTCCTGGCAAGACTGTACATATGCATCCATGGATTCAAGCAAACTCAAAAGACATGAGCGCGTCCATTCAGGAGAAAAACCCTTTGTCTGTTCACATGTACGCTGTGGACGTTCGTTCTCACATCAGATCAGCCTGACAAGGCATATGCGCCGCCACTCAAGAGAAAAAACCTTTGTCTGTCCCAGACAAGGCTGTGGACACGCAAGCAGACACCCCGCCGGCCTGACGGGGCATATGCGCATCCACTCAGGAGACAAACCCTTTGACTGCCCCCGCGCAGACTGTGCCAAAGCGTACGACCGGGCCAGCAACCTGCAAAGGCACCTGAAGACCCACACCAAAGCAGATCCCGCCAGTGACCGCCTGAAAGGCAGTGACAAGACACGCAGGAACACAAGAGGCCTGACCGGCCTCACAGAATCGCGCAACGCAGCATCCGCTTTTTCCTGCGCCCGGACCAACGGCAGCACACCGGGTCAGACACCGGGACACGCACAGCCGCAGCCGCTTCCGCGAGCAAGGAGGCCCAAGACCTGTCATTCCCCGCACTGTAACAGAAGGTGCGCGCAACTGCCGGCGCTCAAAATGCACCGGCATCATCATGGCGTCACACCGCCCGGGCTCGGCCCTGACGGCAAGAATGGAACAAGATGGGCAGGGCTCAAGACCCACAAACCGCAGGGTCGCGTTCGCACCGGTGCTCCAGAGGGCCGGGCTGGCCAGCTGCGCCACATCCCTTGTAGATCACACAGGCATCAGTCACGCACAGCGCGGCAGTTGCGGCCAGCGCGCACTGGAGACTGGCCCGCTGCCGCAGACAGCTGTCATCTGCTCCCTGACTGTCGGCAAGCCGGCATGACAAGAGGCCAGCGGGAAGCTCGCCTGAGAACGCAGAGCCGTCAGAGCATCGCACCGGCCCCGGCGACAAACGGTGCCCCTCCTGCCAGTCTCCGCTGTTCCGTTATTGCCTGGGTGTCCGGCGGCGTTGTCTATAAAAACGCAGCACCGGGAAAATAAAATCCTGGCCGAGCGCGCCTGCAGCAGGAGACTGCAAGCTGTTCCTCACTCCCGGGAAGCATGCACTGTCCTCAGCCGTAGTCCCGGCGCTGGACAGACGGCACCCAGGCGCAATAATCCTGCAGCTGGTGCCAGGAGACACACAACCGGCACAAGGAGTCTCGGTCCGTCCATTGTTGCCTGCGCCAGGAAGCTCCCGCCAGCCATCTGTTCTGTAATGGAGGAAAGGCAATGGAGGAAAGGCAATGGAGGAAAGGCAATGGAGGAAAGGCAATGGAGAAAAGCTTGCCACCAACTAACCAGGCCGTTACAAGGCAGGTAACAAAAAACGGGGGGCTGCACTCCAAGCCTCAACCAGTATCCACCGGACACCCCCTATGCTGCGCAGGCCCACAACTTTCTCTGACACCGCATCGCTACCTGTGCCCGGCCCGGCACGACACGCAGCCCCTCGCTCCCGTCGCGACACAGCTACCACGCATAACGGCCGCACTCAAAAGATCAGCAACCCCGGCGACCTGCAACAACAACTGAGCACCCTTGCCGGGCCAAAGCTCTTTATCTGTCCGCACGAAGGCTGTGAACGAGCGATTGCATCATCAGAAAGTTTCGCGCTGCACTGGCGCGTCCACTCGCGCGAAAAACCCTTTTTCTGCCACTATGAAAACTGTAAATACGTGTCCGAACACGCAACCAACCTGGCAAAACATCTGCAGGTCCACACCCGGGGAACACTCTTTGCCTGTCCACACGGAGGCTGTGGACGCGCGTTCATACAATTACACAGGCTCAACTACCACTTGCGTGCTTCTCATAGCAAAGAAAGACACGTTGTCTGCCCCTATGAGGGCTGTACACAACTGTTCATGCACGCAAAAAACCGGAAAAATCACCTGCTCACCCACACCGGGGAAAAACCCTTTGTCTGTCCCTGGGAAGGCTGTACATACGCCTCCGTACAATTAGCCGGCCTGCAAAAACATATGCGCACCCACACGGGGGAAAAACCCTTTGTCTGCCCCTATGAAAACTGTGGACATGCGTTCACACAGTCTGGATCCCTGACAGCACACTTGCGCACCCATACCGGAGAAGCACCTTTTGTCTGTCCCCATAAGGGCTGTGGGCGTGCGTTCCGACAATCCTCCCGCCTGACACAGCACTTGCGTGTCCACTCCGGAGAAAAACCCCTTTCCTGTCCCTATGAAGGCTGTGAGCATGTGTTCGGACTGTCAGAGCACCGGAGAAACCACTTGTATAGCCACTCGGGAAAAAAACCCTGCCCCTATGAGGGCTGTGCCCATGCATCCATACACTCAAGCAGTCTGAACAGACATATACGCACCCACGCAGGGAAACAGTCAGGGGACAAGCTCCTTGTCTGTCCACATGAAGACTGTGGACATTCATTCACACACCGAATCAGCCTGACAAGGCATGCACGCATTCACTCAGGAAAAAAAGCCCATGTCTGCCCCTGGGAAGGCTGTGGATATGCGTCCACACGGGCAGACAACCTGCAAATACACGCGTACAAACATATCGGTAAAAAACCCTTTGCCGGTCCCTGGGAAGGCTGTGGCTACACAAGCACACATCTGAACAACCTGATGAACAGACATATGCGCATCCACTCGGGAGAAAAACCCTTTGTCTGCCCGCGCGCGGGTTGTGCAAAAGAGTTCAGCCAGCGCAACAACCTGGAACGGCATCTGAACACCCACACCAACGCGCATCACACCGGCAAACGGCCTTGTCGCGGCTCTGACGGCACGGATGGAAAAACAGGCACAGGACGCAAGACGCACAAACCGCAGGGGCGCATTCGCACCGGTGCTCCAGAGCTGCTGCCTGGCCACCCGGGGCACACCCGTTGTGGTTCACACCGGCATCGGCCACGGGAGGCGCGGGGTAGAGCCTGGCCGGCGTCTGCGGACAGCTGTCACAGGTTAATGACAAGAGACCAACAGGAAATTCGCCTGGGAACACACAACACCTGGCGCATCGCCCCTGCCCCGGGAAGAATCCCCGAAACCCCATCTGAGCACCGCTGTTCTGTTATCGCCTGGGTATCCGGCGGCATTGTTTACCGGTCCCCACCACCGGGCAAAGCAAGCTCCGGGCAGGCACGCCAGAAGCAGGGGCAAGCCACTCGCGCCGCTGAAAACAAGCGCCCCGCTATCACCGGACGAAGACAGCCCGCCACAGCTGTCTGCGGCAGAGAAGAGAGATCAAGGTAACAATCTGGTCACAACAGCGACTGGCCAGAGCCCATTGTGCAGTCCAAACTACTACCACACGCCAGCGGACAGCCCCATGCTGCACACACCGACAAGGTCTCCGGCCCCTGCGCCACTGCCCGTAAAAGGACAACCACTGCGAGCAGGACAGGCTGCGCTCACCAGAACCAGAGCACACCTGCCAACCGGCCGTACCTGCTCCAGACAATCCGCTGTGCGCATCGGCCCTCGACATGAGCGGTGCAAGCTGCTGAACCACCCCCGCGACCTGAAAAGGCACCACAGAACCCACACCGGAGGAAAAACCTTCGTCTGTCAATACGAAGGTTGTGAACGTTTGTTCACGGCAGCAGGCTCCCGCAACAGGCACCACAGAACCCACAGAAACGCAAAAACCTTTGCCGACACCCATGAAAGCTGTGGGAAGGCGTTCGCACGCTCAGACAACCTGAAAGCACACCGGCTCCCCCACGCAGGAGCCAAGCGCTTTATCTGTGCCCGTGAAGGCTGTGAGAGAGCCTTCACACGGCCAGGCTACCTGAAAGCACATCTGCTCGCCCACTCAGGAAAAAAACCCTTTGCTTGCCCTCGTGAAGACTGCAGACAGGCGTTCACACGAACAAAAAACCTGAAAACACATCTGCTCGTCCACTCCGGAAAAAGGCCCTTTGTCTGTCCACACGAAGGCTGTGAGAAGGCGTACATGCGGGCAGACTACCTGACAACACACCTGCTCGTTCACGCAGGAAAAAAACCCTTTGTCTGTTCATACCAGGACTGTGGATATGCGTCCTCAATAACCAGCAACCTGAAGCGACACCGGCGCACCCACTCAGGAGAAAGACCCTTTCTGTGTTCATATGAAGGCTGTGGACGCACATTCGCACACACAACCAGTCTGACGTACCACTTGTGCTCTGTTCATACAAAGGAAAAAAGATACAGCTGCCCTTATGAAAACTGCGGATATCTGGCCACCCAATCCAACCAGCTGAGCAGACACCTGCGCATCCATACCAGCCGCTTTGTCAATCCACGTAAAAGCGGGGAACACAGGTTCGTCACATCAGACAATCTGACAAGGCTCAGGCTTGCCCACACCACGAGCAGACTCGCCACGGAAAGACGCTATGGTTGCAAGCCGGACAGCCATGAAAAACGGTTCAGGGGGAAACAGCGCCCGGCCTCCAACAGGAAATCGCAGGATCAAAAGCCCGCCTGTTCCCGCATCCAGACGGACTGCGGTACAAAATTCAGCCACCAGGGCAGGCATCTGCACCAGCTGAGCGGCAAGAGGGTGCATGCCCGTCATTCCCCGGCGTCTGGCCAGCATAGCGGCCCCCACGAAGGCGGTCACCTGCGGTTTCCACCACAGCGATCATTGCAGCCCCAGGGCCTGCCCCCTGTCGGCGCAGGACACCTTCGCTGTGCGCCTGCCACTTGCGAGCGGCCCTGCACAGACACATCCCCTCGTCACACACCGCAGCGCCAGCACACTGCCCAACGGCCTGGTTTCTCTCCGGGCGCCAACACCCGCAAAAACGGCAGGAAATACAGGGTGCCCGGCCCGCACGGCCGCCCTGGCACCCGTTCCCCGGCGGCCTTTGGTGTCCGGCACGCCCGCTGTGGTTCACAGCAGCAGGAAGCGCATCAGCTCCAGCAGGCACGAGCCGGAGCCTTGCGCCCTGGTACAAACGCCCGTCATCCATTCATGCATCCGTTCATGAAACGAGGCCAGCAGAATGTAGCGGTGAGACCACACCAAGGGCACAGCACCGCACCGGCTCAAGAAAGAACCACCGCAACCCCGGCAAGGCACTACTGTTCTGTCATCGCCTGGGTATCCGGCGGCATTGTTCACAGGCCGCCACAACCTGCTGCACGCATCCCTTACCGACCGAACCTGTAGCAGGAGGCTGCAAGCCAGGCCCCGCCGCAACACTGGCCCGGTATCAGCAGACAAAACCGCTCCCGGGCGTCCGTCAGCCGGATGACTGCAACAACTGGCGGGAACCTGGCCCGACGCTATGGCATTGTGAAGCCTTGTTCCCGTCAGTGCCTGCACCGCAGACAAGGCTTGTTACCGGTGTCTGCTGGAGAGAAGAGAGATCAAGCTGACAAGATGGTCACAACGACGGATCCCCACAGAAAACTTTGCACTCCAAACTCCCAGTTGCTCCCAACAGGACAGCCCTATGCTGCACACATCGACAAGGCCCTGCGCCTGCGCGTCACAGCCCGCAAGCCAGCACGCCCTGCAAGCGAGATACGCCAGACTCCCCGGAGCTACAAGCTGGCCATCAGCCGGCCACTCCTGCCTCAACACCCCCGTTCTGCCGCTCAATCCCCGCCAGGACTGCTGCGAACTGTTGCACCGCCCCCGCGACTTCAAAAAGCCCCTGCAACCCCGCCCAGGCACCAAATACCTTGTCTGTCCCCATGAAGGCTGTGAATATGCATCGCTACACTCCAGCAACCTGTCGCGACATCTGCACGTCCACCGCCACTACAAACCCTTTTTCTGCCCCTATGAATACTGTGAATATTTCTCACTACTGCCACACAATCTGACAAGACATCTGCGCACTCACACTCTCCCGAAACAGCTTTCCTGTCCCTATGAAGGCTGTGGACGCTTTTTCCGGGAACCAGCCCCCTGGACCCGGCACCTGCAAACCCATACCGGCGCAAAACCCTTTGGCTGCCCACATGAAGGTTGTCGACAGGCGTTCGCACGGCCAGACCACCTGGAAACACACCAGCTCATCCACACCAGGAAAAAGCTCTTTATCTGTTCCCATCAAGGCTGCGCAAAGGCATTCATACGGTCAGACAACCTGAAAAGACACCGGTTCTCCCACGCCGAAGAAAAACCCCTTACCTGCCCACACGAAGGCTGCGGACGTGCATTCCTCTGGCCAAGCCACCTGAAAACACATCTGATCGTCCATTCAGAAGGAGAAAAGCCTTTCCCCTGCCCGGAGCAAGGTTGTGGACGCGCATACACAACATCCACAAATCGGAACAAACACTTGCGCACGCATTCGGACACAAAGCCCTTTCCCTGTGCATACGAAAGTTGTCGACGCGCGTTCGCATACGCTTCCGGTCTGACATACCACGTGCGTACTGCTCATACACGCACAAAACCCTACAGCTGTCCTCATGAAGACTGTGGATATTCGTCCGCATCCTCCACCCATCTGACAAACCACCGGCGTACCCATACCCGCACCCGTGTCGCTCCCAACGCCCTGTCCACACCTGCACACGCCAGTTTGCGGCGCACGCAAAGAGGCCTGCGCAATGCGCCTGTACAAGCTCACAGCAGTCGTAGCATCACGCCGGTGCAGGAGACAACCACCGCAAACCCGACAAGCCATTACCACTCTGTGATCGCCTGGGTGTATGGCGGCGTTGTTTATCAGGCCCCACCAGCGCTCGCCCCTGCAGGTCGCACCTGTAGCCGGGGATTTTGACATCTTCCCCGACCTGGGGGATTGTCAAGGACATGCCAACAACCGCCGGGCAGCCGTTTTGATCGCATCACCCAATGACACAAACCTGCCGGGCGGATGCCATGGCGTAACAGGACGCCAGACAGCGCGAGCCATCACACCAGAAAACCCTGCCCGTCGCTCTTTGCCTGGCACCGGGCTGCGCACCCCGGCAAGGCCCGTCAGAAAAACGCTCGATCAGGATAACAAGATGGTCACAAGCGCGGATAAACAGGGGTAGACCCTGCACTCCAAACTCCGGCTGATCTCCACCGGACACCCCTATGCTGCACAGGCCCTCAAGACCCTCTACCGCTGCGTCAATGGCGGTGACAGGCCCTGGCAAGAAAGAGCCCACTCCTGTCAAAAAAACAGTTTCCCTGCATGTCTGTCCTCATCATGACTGCGGCAAGCTGTTCAAGCAGGCCTGCGGCCTGAAGCAGCACCTGAGAAGCCATAGCGGAGTAAAACCCTTTGTCTGTTCACACCCTGGCTGCGGATGTGCATTCACACGAACTGCCAGTCTGATGCACCACAAGCGCATCCACAAAGGAGAAAAGCCTTTTGTCTGTCCACATGAAGGCTGTAGATATGCCTTCACACAAGCCAGCAACCTGACAAGACACAGGCGTCGGCACTCAGGAGAAAGACCTTTTGTCTGTCCCCATGAAGGCTGTGCTTATTCGGCCACACAATCAGGCAACCTGAGCGCACATTTGCAGGTCCACTCACGACAAAAATCCTGGATCTGTCCGCAGCCAGACTGTGGATATGCGTCTGCACACTCAGCCCACCTGGCAAGGCATTTACGCATCCACACCCCCAAAAAAACCTTCACCTGTCCCCGGGAGAGCTGTGGACGCAAGTTTGCACAATCAAGCGGGCTGGCACGGCATTTGCGCATCCACTCAGGAAAAAAACCCTTTGTCTGTCCGTATGAAGGCTGTGGGCATGCGTCCACACAATTGAGCAACCTGAAAGTCCATATGCGTCTGCACTCAGGAGACAACACCTACAACTGTCCACACGAGGGCTGCGCAACCCGGTTCACCCAATTCAAGAACCTGAAAAGGCACCTGCTCCGCCACGCCAGCAAGCAAGCTGCCGACTTGTCCTGCAAAGGCCCTGGCAACAGGCGTGCCCGCCAGGCTTCATCACGGACCTGGTCCCCGATCAACGCGCGGCCTTTCATGCCGGAATCTGGCCGCAAGCACCCTGGGCACCCGGACTCCGGCCAACGACTTTGGCTCTGTCCTGCGCAAAACCCTGGTACAAGCCGCGCATCAGCCAGGATGCCCGGACCGCGCCAGTTCACACCTGTTGTGACCGGTGTCCTGCAGGCGCGTTCCAGATTGTCCCACCAGGGGCCCAGGCGGCTGCTTCACCAGACACAGGGCAGATCCCGCGCAGCGCCGGCCAGCCACTACTGTTCGGTTATCACCTGGGCGTCCGGCGGCCGTGTTTTCAAATCCCCACCACCGGGAGAACAGCTCCCCGGCTGGCACAATGTGCAACCGGGGACTGCCAGCCGCTCCCCGCTGTGAAGACGAGCACCCCGGTCTCACAGGCCCGACCTGTCCTGCCGCCTGCTTACTTGAGCGTCGGCTGGATCCGGTCAAATGATCAGGGCAAAAGAGGACAGCACAGGCCGGCTGATACCATGGACAGCACAACGCCAGGCATCACCTGCAACCGGCAAAGGCTGCGCCATCCCTTGTTGCCAGGCACCAGCGGCGGCACGCGCCAGCACGGCCTCTGAGGAAAACGCTGGCGCAAGATGACAACAGGGTTACAAGGACAGATACATCAGCAGCCTGTGCACTCCAAGTCCCGGCTTATCTTCGCCGGACGACACCATGCTGCACCCCCCGACAACTTTTCCCTCTGCTGGCGCATCAACGCCTGAGGCGAGCCATGGCGAGCCGCCCCCCCGCTCCGGCCGTACAGCGTCCCGCCCATGTATCTGCCCCTATGACGATTGCGGCAAGCAGCTCTATCAACCCAGTGACCTGAAACGGCACCTGCGAGTCCACACGGGAGAAAAACCTTTTATCTGTCCCCATGACGGCTGTGGACGGGCGTACTCACAACCTGGCGGTCTGACAGATCACCTGCGTACCCACACAGGCGAAAAACCCTTTGTCTGTCGACATGAAAACTGCGGACGGGCGTTCAACCGGGCAACCCATCTGACAAGACACACGCACCTGCACACCAGAAAAAAGCGCTATGTCTGCCGCTATCAATACTGTGGACGGGCATTCAGACAGCCAGCAGATCTGGCCAGGCACCAACACAGCCACCCGGGAACAAGAACCCTTGTCTGCCCCTGTCCAGGCTGTGCCCGCCCAAGCTTGCCATCAAGCAACCTGAAGACACACCTGCGCGTCGCCTTACACGAAAGACCCTTTGTCTGTCCCCACGAAGGCTGTAGACATGCGTTCACCCAGCCTGGCGGTCTGACACAGCACTGGCGTGTCCACACCCGGGAAAAAGCCTTTGTCTGTACACAAGCAGGCTGTGGAACCTCTTTCAACAGAGCCGGCCATCTGATACAGCACTTGCGTGTCCACACCGGCGAAAAACCCTTTGTCTGTCCGTATGAAGGCTGTGGACTGGCGTGCGCGACCTCCGGCTCCCTGACCAAACACTTGCGCGTCCACTCAGGGACAAAACCCTTTGTCTGTCACTGGGAAAGCTGCGGACGTGCGTTCACACAATCTGGCGATCTGGTACGCCACTTACATGTTCACACCGGGGAAAGACCCTTTGCCTGCCCACATGAGGGCTGTGAAGATGCGTTCAGGAGATCAGGCCATCTGGTGCAGCACTTGCGTATCCACACCGGCGCAAAACCTTTTGTCTGTCCGCAGGAAGGCTGTGGACGTTCGTTCTCACAGCACGGCAACCTGAAAGCCCACCGGCATACCCACACAGGAACAAAACCCTTTGTCTGCCCATACGAAGGCTGTGGACGTGCATTTGCAGACTCTGGCAACCGGACCAGACACTTGCGCACCCACTCAAGGAAAAAAACCTTTGTCTGCCCGTACGAAGGCTGTGGACGTGCATTTGCAGACTCTGGCAACCGGACCAGACACTTGCGCACCCACTCAAGGAAAAAACCCTTTGTCAGCCCCCACGCGGACTGTGCAAGCGCGTTCCACCCGTTTGACAAGATGAAACGTCATCTGCGCACCAGTCCAAAGAAAAACCCCGCAGATCCGGGCTGGACGGCCAGGGACAACGACTCCGGAAAAAAAAGACGACTGATCGCCGGCACAGGATCACAGCAAGCACAATCAGCGCATCCCGGCGTCCTGGAAGACTACAGCCCCAGGTTCAGGCACGCGGACGCTCTGAAGACACCTCTGCGCAGCCAGGGCAGCAAACAGTCCCATGCCCGTCATTCCCCGGCATCCAACAGCCGCCACTTGAGGTCCTGGACTGCGAACCTTCACCCGCGCCCTGGCAAGCGACCGCGCCTCTGTCCTTATGAAGGCCAGGCACAGGGCTTTTCACCACGACATCCAGGACAGCCCCCGTTTTTGACGCATGCCAGCAAAAGGCGCCATCGCCCTGCGCCCGCACCATACGCCTGGTCCCTTGCACGCAAATCCCCCCGGAAAACACATGGGAGTCGGCAGATCGCCAAACGACCTTGTCTGTGTCCGGACGGCAACAGCGCATGCTTCGAACGAAACAAGATGCTCAAAATGCACGACCGCACACGTACCAATGCCTCCGGGGCGCCCGCTGCCGGCCCCATGCACATCCGCTCTGGTTCACACCGGCTCACACCATGGAAAGAACCTCAGTTTCAGCCTGCACGGGGGGGAACCCTGCCCACTCTGGCAGACGTCAGCTATCCGTTCACAGAACATGGCCGGCGCCATATTCTGGCGCACGAGCACAACCGACGCCGCGCCACACCGGCCCCGGGTATCACCCCGGAAACGGCGGCACGCCACTACTGCTCTGTTATCGTCCGGGTATCCGGCGGCGTGGTTCACAAGCCTCCACCAGCGGGAACCCAATACCCTGGCTGGCAGAATCTGTAGCAGGAGACCTGCTGCCATTCCCCGCTGTGAACAAGAGCCTCCCGCTCCCGGCGCGCACAGACGGCGGTGTTCCCCCGGAGCCGGGCCAGCGGACTCTTGCCTGTGCCGTCCCGGACAGCGCACTGGCCCTGAGCCTGATGACTGCAACAGCCAATGGCCCCCTGCGACTGGCGCCAGGCCCAGGCGCGACTGCAGACAGCCGGTGCCAGCGCACGAAAGAAGCGGTGCACCGCGCTTGTGACCCAACACTTGCGGCCCTCGTCGGCAGTGTCCGTCGGCAACAAGCTTGATCAGGGTGACAAGATGGTTACAGGGACGGATAGCTACAGACCGCTTCAGCACTCCAAACACCAGCTGATCTCCACTGGACCATCCTATGCTACACGCCCCGACCCGTTTTCCCTCTGCCGCCGCCTCAACGCTTGAGACGTGCCATGGCCAGCTGCGCACCCGCTCTGACCACAAGGCTCCCCCCTCTCATTTCTGCCCGTATGACAATTGCGGCAAGAAAATCTATCAATACAGCGATCTGAGACGGCACCTGAGAATCCACACGGGGGAAAGACCTTTTGTCTGTCCACATGAAGGCTGTAGACATGCATTCAAACAATCAGCCCACCTGACGAAGCACCGGCTACGCACTCACGCCGCAAAAATCTCCTTTGTGCGTGCCCATGAAGGCGGTGGCCATGCGTTCCCTGACAAGCGGACAGGGCACTGGCGTCCTGTCCACACCCGGGCAACGCCCTTTGTCTGTTTATATCAAGACTGTGGACAAGCGTTCACACGAGCCAGCCATCTGAAAATACACTGGCGCATCCACACCGGAGAGAAACCCTATGTCTGTCTGCATGACGGCTGTAGATATGCGTCCGCCCGATCAGGCGATCTGAAAACACACCTGCGTATCCACTCCGGAGAAAAAAACTTTGTCTGTCCACAGGAAGGCTGCAGATATTCGTGCACCCGATCAAGCACGCGGACACGGCACTTACGTATCCACACCGGAGCAAAACACTTTGTCTGTCCCGACAAAGGCTCGGGACGCCTGTACGCAGAAGCCGGCAGCCGGGCAAGACACCGGCGCGTCCATACCAGGCAACGGCCGTTTGTCTGTTCATACGAAAGCTGTGGATATGCGTTCGGACAACAAAGGGATCCGGGAACACACGGGAGCCGCCACACCCAGACAACCGCCCCTGCCTCTTCATATCAAGCCTGTGGACAAGCATTCACCCGAGCCAGCCATCTGAAAATACACTGGCGCATCCACACCGGAGAGAGACCCTATGTCTGTCCGCATGACGGCTGTAGATATGCGTCCGCCCGATCAGGCGATCTGAAAATACACTTGCGTGTCCACTCCGGACAAAAACCCTTTACCTGTTCATATGAGCACTGTGGACGTTCATTCGCACACAAAACACATCTGACCGTGCACTGGCGTATCCACACCGGAGAAAAAAACTTTGTCTGTCCGCATGAGGGCTGTGGACGTCCGTTCACACAATCAGGCACCCTGAAAAACCACTTGCGTATCCACACTGGACAAAAAATTGTCCCGGCCCATTCGAAGGCTGTGGACAGGCATTCACAAAAACCGACAACTGGACAAGATAGTTGCGCGTCCACTCAGTCCACTCAAAAGAAACAGCCTGTGTCCAGCCGCGCAAGGAAGCTTTGCCCGTCACTGCGGCCCCGGCACTGACTGGCACCCACCGGCAATGTCCTTGACATCCTCCCCGTCCTGAAGGCCGGGGCTTGCCGCGCCCCGGGTCCGAAAGAACGCTGGATCAGGGAACAAGATGGTCACAAGGACGGATAAATGCAGACAGCCTCCAGAGTCCAACCTCCGACTGGTCTCCATCGGACAACACTATGCTTCACTTGCCTACAATGTCTTGTGCCTCCCACATCAGCACCACGGGCCAGCCATGGCAAACGGCCCCTGGCTCCAGCCCAAAGACCACCGCCCCAGGTATATCAAGGCTTGGCGACTGCGGCACAGAGCCCCATCAATCCGGCAAGCTGAACAGGCACCCTGGGCGACGCACTGGAAAAAAACCTTTTGGCTGTCCCAATACCGGCTGTGAACGTGCCTACGCACTATCAGGATCCCTGACAAGACACCTGCACACCCATGCACGAAAAAGGCCCCTGGCCTGTCCACAGGAAGGCTGTGCAGCTTCGTTCATACAATCAGGCCATCTGATACAGCATTTACGTGTCCACACCGGGGAACGGCCTTTTGTCTGTACACAGGAAGGCTGTACAGCTTCGTTCAAACAATCAGCCCATCTGATGCTGCACGGGCGTATCCACACCGGGGAAAAACCCTCTGTCTGTCCACATGAAGGCTGTAACTATTCGACCACCCATTCAAGCAACCTGACACAACACCTGCGTGTCCACTCCAGAGAAAGACCCTTTGTCTGTACCTATAAAGGCTGTGGACATTCGTTCATACACGCGCCCAATCTGAAAATACACTGGCGTGTCCACTCCCGGGAAAAACCCTTTGGCTGTCCGCATGAAGACTGTGCAGGCTCGTTCACACAATCAGGCTCCCTGAAAAGGCATTTGCAGCGCCACACAGGACAAAAACTCTTTATTTGCCCGTACGAAGACTGTGGACGTGCATTCGCAGAATTGGGCATCCTGAGCACACACAAACGCCGCCACTCAGGAGAAAAGCCCTTTGTCTGTACCTGGGAAGGCTGTGGACGTTCGTTTACACAGGCAGCTGCCCGGTCAAGACACTTCCACGTCCACACAGGAGAAAAAACCTTCGTCTGTCCCTATGAAGGCTGCGGACGTTCGTTGACACGGTCACTCTATCTGGCGCGACACTTGCGCATCCATGCCGGAGCAACAAAAGAAAAGCCCTTTATCTGTCCACATGAAGACTGTGGAAGCGCTTTTACTCAAAAAATCCATCTCAAACAGCACCGGCGCATCCACTCAGGAGAAAGACCCTTTGTCTGTACTTATGAAGGCTGTGGACACGCGTTTACACAGTCAACCGCCCTGACAAGACACTTCCACCTCCACTCAAGAAAGAAAAAGTTTTTCTGTCCACAGACAGGCTGTGGACAAGCGTTTACGCAGTCAAGCAGCCTGAAAACCCACAGCCATACCCACACAGGCAAAAGACCCTTTGTCTGCCCCTACGAAGGCTGTGGACGTGCATTTGCAGACACTGGCAACCGGACCAGACACTGGCATACCCACACAGGAACAAGACCCTTTGTCTGTACCTGGGAAGGCTGTGGACGTGCCTTTACAGAACCTGGCAACCGGGCCAGACACTGGCACGTCCACTCAAGAGAAAAACCCTTTGTCCCTGCGCGCAAGGACCACACCAACCGGTTCAGCCCATTTGACCGGATGAAACGCCCGCCAGACACCAGACCGAAAAACAGCCCAGCAGCTCCGGGCTGGACGGCCATGAAAAACGACTCAGGGACAAGAAAAGGCTTGACGGGCGGCATAGGATCACACAATCGGGAATCAGAACATTGCCACCGCCGGGAAGACCGCACCCCAGAAATCAGACACAGGGAAATGGCGCAAAAGCCGCTGTCTGGCCTCAACGCAAAGTCTCTCCAGACCGGTCATCACCCGGAATCCAACGGCAGCTTTTTACCATCTCAATCGCTGCACATGCACCGACACACTCACACCAGGAAGCGATCTTGCGTCCGCCCCTGCAAGAACCCATGCGAGCAGTCCTTCACGCGCAAGGCCCCCGGCAAGACGCATCCATGCCGCCCCATTGGTCCACGCCCTTGTCTCTGTCTGGACGACATCCATGGAAACAGGCTGGCACGCCACAAGAGGCTCAGACCGCACAGCCAGCTTCACACCGGTGCATCACAGACGCTCCCGCAGCACACCGGCTGCCGTTCAGCCCGTCATCTGCCATGGAGTGCGCATCAGCGCCGGTCAGCACCGGGCAGACCCTTGCCCACTTTCAGGGACACCAGCCCTGCGTCCCTGGCAAGAATCGCGCGCGATGCCCGGGTGAGAACTCACGACAGGCTCGACTCTACATGTGCCCGGGAGACAAGCTGCGCGAACCTGCAAGATCACTATTGCTCTGTTATCTTCGCGGTATCCGGCGGCGTTGTTTACAAACCCCAGCCACCAGGAACACACAAACCTGGCCGATCAAACTTGTCGCCGGGGACCCTCAGAGGCTACCGGCTGTGAAGCCGGGCTGTCACAGTGTCCTGCCCCGGACAACGCGCACCCAGGCCCTGAGCCCCTTCAGTCCGGGGGACTTCAACAGACAGCGCCACCCCTGCGCCTGATGCTTGATGAAGCGCAACAGCAGGCGACAGGCACCCGCGCTGCGGGAAGCTGTTCCCGTTACCGGCTGGTAGCCGCCAGAAATATCCGCAGCAACAGAAGGCAGTCAGGGTAGCAAGATGGTCACAAGGGCAGATAAGTCAAACGTCTGTGCACTCCAATCTCAGGTTAATCTACTTACCGGACACCCCTATGCGGCACTCTCCGACACTGTCTTCTGCCCCCTGCTCGCGCATCAACGCCTGCGGTCAGCTGCGGCGAGCGGCCCCTGGCTCCCGCCGGAAAACCCCGGCCTCATCTGTCGCAAGGCATAACAACGGCCGCACAGAATTCCATCAATCCAGCCATCTGAAAAGGCACCTGGGGACCTGGATTGGAGAGCTCCCCCAGGTCTGGCTCAAAGCAGGCTGTGAACGGGCATCCGCACCATCAGGAGCGCTGACCAGACACCTGCGCATCCACTCAGGGACAAAGCCTTTTGTCTGCCCACAGGAAGGCTGTGCAGCTTCATTCAAACAATCAAGCCATCTGATACAGCATGTGCGTGTCCACACCGGGGAAAAACCCTTTGTCTGTCCCTTTGAAGGCTGCAAACACGCGTCTGCACACTCAAGCAACCTGACAAAACACTTCCTCCGGGTCCACACCAGAGCAAAACCCTTTGACTGTCCCCGGGAAGGCTGCGGATATGCGTGCGCAACATCAGACGACCTGAAAATTCACTTGCGCGTCCACTCAGGAGAAAAAGCCTTTGTCTGTCCAGATGAGTGCTGTGGACAAGCGTTCACACAGTCAGGCGGCCTGAAAATCCACATGCGTATTCACACCGGAGCCAGACCCTTCGTCTGTCCCGATGCGCACTGTGGACAAGCATTCAGACAGTCAGGCGGCCTGACAGCCCACTTGCGTATCCACGCCGGAGCAAAACCCTTTGTCTGTCCTTACGAAGACTGTGGACGTGCATTCGCAGAATCAGGCGGCCTGACAAGGCATGTGCGCGTCCACACAGGAACAAAACCCTTTGCCTGTCCAAATGAGAGCTGTAACCGTTTGTTCACACAAACAAGCCACCTGAAAAGCCACTTGCGCATCCACACAGGAGAAAAACCCTTTGGCTGTCCCTACGCAGACTGTGGATATACGTCCACCCAATCAAGCTGCCTGAAAAGGCACTTGCGTGTCCATACCAGAGAAAAGCCCTTTGTCTGTCTGTATCAACGCTGTAGATGTGCGTTCGTGCAGGCAGCCCATCTGAGAGCGCACTGGCATATCCACTCCGGAGAAAAACCCCTGGTCTGTCCACAGGAAGGCTGCGGATACAGGTGCGCAATACCCGGTAAGCTGAAACGGCACTCTCAGGTCCACTCTGCGCACAAAACCCTGGTCCGTCCCCATGAAGGCTGGGAACATTCGTACACACCATCAAAAAATGTGGCAAGCCACGTGCGAAAAACGAAACAGCTGCCGAGTACCCACAGCGGCGCAAAATCCTGGCGTTATGGGCCAGGCAGCTGTGAAAAACAACGCAGGAAAAAAAAATGCCTGAAGATACCCACCCCACCCGGCTTCGTGCCTGGCAAGGACTCAGCGGCCTCGCCTGCCCAGCCAGGTTCATACAGACAGCAATCAGGGAGAGCGCCTCAGCTCCCGCAGGCACAAGGTGAAGCCTTGGCTGCTGCAGCAGCCACCAATCCTTTCATAAAAAAGAGACGGGCGGATGCCCGCGTGCGAACACCCGGCAGTCATTGCGCCACTCCGGCGCAAGGGATGACTGGCGCAAACCCGGCCAGCCACTACCCTGGCGTGATTGCCTGGGTGTACGGCGGTGTGGTTTACAAAGCCCGGCAAAACCAGACTCCTGGCAGGTCAAAGGCTCACCACTACCAGCAAGATCCCGGACTCACGGAGTCCTGGACAGATGCCCGGCCATCCCCGGGCTCCCGCCAGCCTGATACCCTGGTGAAACGCGGCTGCGGCCCTCGCCTGTCCGGGCTCAAGAGCGCGCCATCTGCCAGAAAGATTGGTCGGGAAACAACGGGAGCGGGGTAACAAGCCGGTCACAGGCACGGATACATACAGACAGCCGCTGCACTCCAATCTCCGGCGGCTTGCTACCGGAAACTCTCTATGCTGTACTCCTCGACAATGTCTTATGCCTCCTGCGGCAACGCCGGTGGTCAGCCTCGGCGAACCGTCGCGCGCGCCAGCTCCAGGCGGCAAACCGCCGCTCCCTGTATCTGCCCGTATGGCAACTGCTGCAAAAATTTCAGGAATGGCCACCTCCTGAAACGGCACCTGAAAATCCACTGCGAAGAACGAAACTTTGTTTGCCCCTATGAAGGCTGTAAACACGCATCCAGACATTCCAGTAATCTGACCAGGCATCTGCGTGTCCACACCGGAAAAAAACCTTTTCCCTGCCCCTACGAAGGCTGTAAATATGCGAGCACAGCATCAAACAACCTGGCAAGACACCAACGTGTCCACACCGGAAAAAAACCTTTTCCCTGCCCCTACGAGGGCTGTGGACATTTGTCCTCCCAATCAGCCTGTCTGAAACTACACTTGCGTGTCCACACGAGAGAAAAGCCTTTTTCTTGCCCCTGGGAAGGCTGTCAATGTTCGTTCTCCCAATCGGGCAGCCTGAAAATACACTTGCGTGCCCACACGGGAGCAAAACCTTTTTCCTGTCCATACGAAGGCTGTGGATATGCGTCCACGAACTCGGCCAACCTGGAAAGGCACCTGCTTGTCCACTCAGGAGAAAAACCCTTTGCCTGTCCCTGGCAAGGCTGTGGGCAGGCGTTCACCCAATCAGGCAGCCTGAGAATACACTTGCGTGCCCACAGGGGAGCAAAAGCTTTTTCCTGCCCCTACAAAAGCTGTCAATATGCATCCACCCGAGCAGACTGCCTGAAAATACACTCGCGTGTTCACACGGGAGAAAAACCTTTTCTCTGCCAATACGAAGGCTGTGAATATGCAGCCGCCCAATCAGGCGGCCTGAAAATACACTGGCGTGTCCACTCGAGAGAAAAACCTTTTCTCTGCCAATATGAAGGCTGTGAATATGCATCCGCCCAATCAGGCGGCCTGAGAATACACTTGCATACCCACACCAAAGAAAACGACTTTGTCTGTCCTCATGAAGGCTGTGGACGTTCGTACACACAACCAAACACCTTGACAAAGCCCTTGCGTGTCCACAAAGGGACAAAGCCCTTTATCGATCCTGGCCAGGACTGCGCAACCCGATTCAACCACTTCAGAAAAATGAAAAGCCTTCTGAGCACCCAACGCGAAACACAATCCTGTCGTTGTGAGCTGGACGGCCGTGAAACACAGCGCGGGCAAAAAAGACGCCTGCTTTTCTGCATGGGATCACAGAATGCAGAATCAGCATATTGCTACGCCCACGAAGACGGCTGTCCAGAACGCAGACACTCCGACCGGCTGCACAAGCGGCTGCCTGTCCACAGCAGAAAGCAGCCCCATCCCCGTCGCTCCCTGCAATCCAACAGCAAGGGCTTGAGTTGCCCGACTGCGAAAATGCAAACGCGCCCCCAGCCTGGTGAGCACGCTGGCCCCTCTGCTTACGACGGCCATGAAACAAGCTGTGCACCACAGCTCGCACGCCAGTCCCAGCTTGTGACTCAGAGCCACAAAAGGTGCTATCACTCTGCGCCCGCACCAGGCCAGAGGCCCTTGGCATGCACATCCAGCCTGAAGACAGATTTGAATCGGCACACCGGCGCAACGCCGCCAGGCCACTACTGCCCTGTTATCACATGGGTGTCCGGCGGCGTCGTTTACAGGCCTCCACCACCGGCAACCAACGCCCCGACTGGCAGAATCTGTAGCAAGTGCGGCTCCTGGGGCCTGTGACCCGACACCTGGCCGCATCCGCCCAAATGCCCGGCGGGAAGACGCTTGAGGGCGTGACAACATGGTCACAAAGCGGCAACAACAGACGGCCTCTGAACTCCAAGTCCCAGTCCATCTGCACCGGAAAACCTCCATGCTGCTCTTTTCCACACTTCCCCCTGCGCCAACGCCACTGACAGGGCATGGCAAGCCGCCGTCCCGCTCCGGCAGGAGAGCTCTCACCCTGCGTATCGGCCCTGATGACTGCGCCACAGCCTTCAACCGCTACCACCTGAAAAAGCACCGGAGAAACCGCAGTGGAAGAAAACTCTTTGTCTGTCCACATGAAGGCTGTGAGCAAGCGTTCTCATTCTCAAGCCATTTGAGGCGACACGCGCGTATCCACTCAAAGACAAAAACCTTCTCCTGTCCACACGCAGGCTGTGGCCATTTGGCCAGCCGGGCACATGATCTGCAATGTCACTTGTACGCTGTTCATGGCGCAGAAAAATCTTTTGTCTGCCCCCGTGCAGGCTGTCGCTATGCGACCGTCCAGCGCTCTGATCTGGCAAAACACTGGCGTGTCCATTCAGGAGAACGACCCTATAGCTGTCACTATGCAGGCTGTCGACGTTCGTTCAAACAGTCCAGCGCCCTGACAATGCACTTGCGTATCCACTCAAAAGCAAAACCCTTTGCCTGTCCTCAAGAAGGCTGTGGCTATTCATCCGTACGCGCAGGCGACCTGAAGAAACACACGCGCATCCACTCAGAAAAAAGAATCTGGGCTGGTTCACAGGAAGGCTGTACAGGTACCTTCGGGCGACGAAGTACCCGCCAAACCCACAGGCACTGCCAGTCAACAGCAAAACCCTTTGCCTGTCCTCGAGGAGGCTGCGGCTATTCATCCGTACGCGCAGGCGACCTGAAGAAACACACGCGCATTCACCTGGAAGCAAAAACCTACGTCTGTCCAGATAAAGACTGTGGACGTGCGTTCAAACGCACATCCACCCTGAGTACCCACTACCGTATCCACTCAGGAGAAAAACCTTTTCCCTGTTTGCATGGAGACTGTGGTCGTGCTTTCGTCCAAAAAGGTGCTCTGATATACCATTTGCGTACTGTTCATACCAAAGAAAAACCTTTTGTTTGTCCCCATGATGACTGTGCACGTCCGTTCGCCCACTCAAGCCACCTGACAGCACACTTGCACACCCACTCAGCAGCACGACCCTACGTCTGCCCTTATGAAGGCTGTAACTCTTCGTTCAAACACGCAAGAAGCATCAGGACACACTGCCACATCCACTCCGGCAAGAAACCCTGGCCCTGTCCCTATGACGGCTGTGGCCATTGGTTCCGGCAGCCAGGCATCCTGACCCGACACCTGCGTACCCACTCAGGAGAAAAGCCCCTGGTCTGTCCACATGAAGACTGTGGACGTGCGTTCGCCCGCGCATGGAGTCTGACAGTACACTTGCGCGCCCACCTGAAAAAAACCTCCGGTGCCTGCCCTGACGCGAGAACAGGCGACAGTCATGGCGCCACAGCTGCGCAAGAAACAATCAGCGCCAACCCGCCAGGGCACCGCTGCCATGTCATCGCAAGGGTGTCCGGGGGCATTGTTTACATGCCTCCACCACCGGCACAACACCCCCGTCACTGGCCGCGCCTGTAGCGGGACACTGTCAGTCGCTCCCCGACTGTCAACGCCTGACATGTCTCCACTGCAGCAGTCTGAGCTATCCGTTGCAAGGATGCTTGATCAAGATAACAGGATGATCACAGGAGCGAATCAACAAGGGCAGGCTGGGGATGGCGGGCCAGAAAAGGTTCCAGCGCAGGGACAAGACTGTCACCCGGACGAATAGAAAAGACAGGTTGAGCACTCCAGACACCACTCAACCTTCACCGGACACCATCATGCTGCACACCCGACCACTCTCCCCTGACGCCAGTACCCTGTCTGCAACAGGCCAACCTGGGCACCCAGCCCCAGGCGCCAGTCGGAAAAAGCGCAAACGCTGCGTCTGTCCGTACAACGACTGCGGCAAAATCCTCAGTCAATACAAAAGCCTGAAGATGCACCTGAGAACCCATACCGGCGAAAGACCCTTTGTCTGTCCCCATGAAGGCTGTGAACATACATTCACGCAGCGCAGCGGTCTGACATACCATTTGCGCGCGGCTCACTCCGGCAAAAAAAAATTTCCCTGTCCACAGCAAGACTGTGGACAGGCGTTCGCACAAGCAAGCGATCTGACAAAACACTTGCGTGTCCACACGCGGGGAAAGCCCTTTGCCTGTCCCTGGCACAGCTGCGGAAAGTCGTTCGCACAATCAGTCCACCTGAAACTCCACTTACGCACCCACACGCGGGAAAAGCCCTTCGTCTGTCCACAGGAAGGCTGTGGTTATTCATGCAGGCAGTCAAATGACCTGACAAGACACTTGCGTGGCCACTCAGGGGAAACCCCTTTTCCCTGTTGGCATGAAAGCTGTGGGCGTGCATTTTCACACGCACACGCCCGGCTCTACCATTGGCGTAGTGTTCATGCCAGGGAAAACCTTTTTGCATGTTCCCATGAAGGCTGTGACTATTCGTGCGCACAATCAAGCTACCTGAAAATACACAAGCGTCTGCACTCAGGAGAAAAACCTTACGTCTGTCCTCATGAAAGCTGTGGTTTTGCATGCAAGCAGTCAAGTTCCCTGACAAGACACTTGCGTCTCCACTCAGGAGAAAGACCTTTTCCCTGTTTGTATGAAGGCTGTGGACGTGCGTTTACACAATCAAGTGCCCTGATCTACCACTGGCGCGGTATTCATGCCACAGAAAAATCTTTTGTATGTTCCCATGAAGGCTGTGGACGTGCGTTTGCACAGTCAAATGCCCTTCTCTACCACTGGCGGGCTGTTCATGCCACAGCACAATCTTTTGTATGTTCCCATGAAGGCTGTGGCTATTCGTCCGCAAGTTCCGGCAACCTGACAATCCACCTGCGTCGGCACTCAGGAAAAAAACCTTTTGTCTGTCCGTACGAAGACTGTGGGTACGCGTCCGCACAATCATCCAACCTGAAAATGCACGAGCGTCTGCACTCAGGAGAAAAACCTTACGTCTGTCCCCATGAAGGCTGTGGTGATTCATTCAGGCGGTCAAATGCCCTGACAAGACACTTGCGTGTCCACTCAGGAACAAGACCTTTTTCCTGTTTATCTGAAGGCTGTGGACGTGTGTTTCCACAGTCAAGCGCCCTGCTCTACCACTGGCGGACTGTTCATGCCAGAGCAAAATCTTTTGTATGTTCCCATGAAGGCTGTGGACGTGCGTTTCCACAGTCAAGCACCCTGCTCTACCACTGGCGGGCTGTTCATGCCACAGAAAAATCTTTTGTATGTTCCCATGAAGGCTGTGGACAGGCGTTTCTACAGCCAGGTGCCCTGCTCTACCACTGGCGGGCTGTTCACGCCACAGAAAAATATTGTGTCTGTTTCCATAAAGGCTGTGGCTATTCGTGCGCAAGTTCCAGCAACCTGAAAACGCACTTGCGCATCCACGTGCGGACAAAGCCCTTTGTCTGTCCACATGAGGGCTGTGGTTATTCATGCAGGCAGTCAAATGACCTGACAAGACACTTGCGTGTCCACTCAGGAGAAAGACCTTTTCCCTGCTTGTATGAAGGCTGTGGACGTGCGTTTGCACAATCACGTGCCCTGATCTACCACTGGCGAGGTATTCATGCCACAGACAAATCTTTTGTATGTTCCCATGAAGGCTGTGGCTATTCGTGCGCAAATTTCAGCAACCTGAAAAGACACCTGCGTCTGCACTCAGGAGAAAAACCCTACGCCTGTCCGTACGAAGACTGTGGGTACGCGTCCACACAATCAGGCAACCTGAAAAGACACCTGTGTCTGCACTCACACCTGCGTCTGCACTCGGAAGAAAAACCTTTTGTATGTTCCCATGAAGGCTGTGGGCATTCGTTCGTACGACCAAACCAGCTGAAAAGACACCTGCGTCTGCACACACGCAGGAGAAAAACCTGACGTCTGGCCACATGAAGACTCTGGACGTACGTTAACCTGCCGGGAGTCGGACAGCGCACTTACGCGTCCGCCTGAGAAGAACAAGCCGGTGCCTGCCCTGGCGAGAGAACACACGACAGTCATGGCGCCACAGCTTCGCAAGAAACAATCAGCGCACATCCGCCAGGACACCGCTGTCATGTCATCACAAGGGTGTCCGGGAGCATTGTTTGCATGCCTCCACCACCGGCACAACAACCCCCTCACTGGCCGAGCCGGTAACGGGGCACTGTCAGTCGCGCCCCGACTCTCAACGCCTGATATGTCCCACTGCTGCAGTCTGCGCTATCCGTTGCAAGGATGCTTGATCAAGATAACAGGATGATCACAGGAGCGAATCAACAAGGGCCGGCTCTCGAGGGCGGGCCAGCAAAGGTTCCAGCGCAGTGACAAGACTGTCACCAGGAGGAATAGAAAAGACAGGTTGAGCACTCCAGACACCAGTCGACCTTCACCGGACACCACCATGCTGCACAGCCTGCCACTCTCCCCTGACGTCAGCACCCTGTCTGCAACAGGCCAACCTGGGCGCCCAGCCCCGGGCGCCAGTCGAACAAAGCGCAAACGCTGTGTCTGTCCGTACAACGACTGCGGCAAAACCCTCAGTCAATACAACAGCCTGAAGATGCACCTGAGAACCCATACTGGCGCAAAACCCGTTGTCTGTCCCCATGACGGCTGTGAACATGCATTCACTCAGTACAGCGGTCTGACATACCATTTGCGTGCGGCTCACTCAGGCAAAAAACCCTTTCCCTGCCCACAGGAAGGCTGTGGATATGCGTTCGCACAAGCCAGCGATCTGACAAAACACTTGTATGTCCACTCCGGAAAAAAACCCATTGCCTGTCCTTACAAAAGTTGTGAACATCGGTCAGCGCGACCGGGCGAGCTGACACGGCATTTACGCACCCATTCGAAGACAAAACCCTTTCTGTGTTCCGTTGCAGACTGTGAAAAGTCTTTCACAAGAGCCAGTGCTCTCAGACACCACTCATGCACTGTGCATACCAAAGAAAGGCTTTTTTCCTGCCCCCGGGATGGCTGTGTCTATGCGTGCATAAAATCGACAGACCTCACAAAACACTTGCGTATCCATTCAGAAAAAAGATCTTTTATCTGTCAGCATGAAGGCTGTGGACGCGCATTCAAACAGTTCAGCGGCCTGATAAACCACAGGCGTATCCACTCAGAACGCAGACCCTTTGGCTGTTTACATGAAGGCTGTGGCCGCGCGTTCAAACAGTCCGGTGGTCTGGCACACCACCTTAACATCCACTCAGGAATAAAACCTTTTATCTGTTGGGATAAAAACTGTGATCAGGCGTTCGCACATTCGAGCACCCGGGCACACCATTGGCATGCCCGTCATGGCCAAAAAAACTCTGTTGTCTGTTCCTGGGAAGACTGTGGATCTTCCTTCACACAAGCGGGCAATCTGAGGTACCACTGGCGCAGCGTCCATATCAAAGAAAAGCGTTTTTCCTGTCGTCAGGATGGTTGTGCCTATTCGTGTGTACACGCCAGTGCCTTGGCACGACACTGGTGTATCCACCTGGAAAAAAGACCTTTTATCTGTTGGCACGAAGGCTGTGGACGCGCGTTCAAACAAAACAACGGCCTGATAGCCCACAGGCATGTCCACTCGCGAAACAATCCCTATGTTTGCACACATGAAGGCTGTGGATATGCGTCTACTCAATCCAGCAATCTGAAGAAACACTTGCGCGTCCACTCAGGAGAAAAACCCTTTGTCTGCCCGCATCAAGACTGTGGATGTTCTTTCAGCCAATCACACAATCTGAAATATCATTTGCGCATCCACGCCGGAGAAAAACCATTTAGCTGTTGGTATCAAGACTGTGGCCATTCGTCCAGACAAGCATCCAATCTGGAACGTCATGTGCGCGCTGTTCATCGCAACGAAAGACGCCTTGTCCTTCCACATGAAGGCTGCGACAACGCCTATGCAGAATCCGGCAAGTTGAAAAAACAGGTGCGCGACCATACCCGGGAAAAGGCCTTTACCTGCCCAGACGGGGACCGCGCAACACAGCTCACCCTGTGCACAAGGATGAAAAGGCCACTGAGCCCCCACAACGGCGAGCAACCTTGCATCGAGCCTTACGAGGGCCATGAAGACAGGTTCACGCACAAGCACTTGCTGCACGCGCAGGTGCTGGCCCATACCAGCGCAAGGCGCTGTCCGCTGGCGACAGGCGAGCGGCCCTTCGTGCCGCAATCCACCTTGAAGACACCCCTGCGCCAGCATGCCCGTCAACAACCCGGTCTTTATCCTGACGAGAGTGCTGATGACAAGGCTGGCACAACCATCACCGGACACAGGATGTTCCCACCCCGGGCTCAGGTGCAGGCCAGTGCCTCACAGGCCCCGCCTGCAAACTGCGGCACCTGCGCCACCTGCGCAGCAGATACCGGCCTTGCATGCCTCAAAAGAGGCCAACAGACTGCTCAGGCGAACATACATGGCCGTCACACCGCACCAGCTTTGGGAATCGCCACCAGACACCAGGGGGGCCACTACCGTTCTGTGATCGTCCGGGTATCCGGCGGCGTTGTTTACAAGACCTCCCCACCGAAACAAAAACCTGGCTGGCCGACACTGTAGCAGGAGACGTCCACCCGTCTGACCAGTGCGACAGATAACAGCTGCCGCCCCTTCTGGTGAGCCATCACAGCAAGCGCCGACCCGGAATGACCAGCGCCAGAACGCCCTGGCACAGTAACAGGGCGGTCACGAGGATGGATACATGACGACGGCTTCTGCACTCCAACCACCCGCCACCAGCCCCCAGCCACCCAGCCCCCGGCCCCCAGCCACCAGCCACCAGCCACCAGCCACCAGCCAGACTCCACCGGACACGACCATGCTGCGCACCCCGACCTCTTCCCGCACCAGATGCTCGTCTGTGACAACCCCACCAGGACGTGCAGCCCCCCGCTCCGGTCGCACAAAACGCATCGCCCGTATCTGCCCGTACAACGACTGCGGCAAAATACTCAATCAGTACAGCGACCTGAAAAGACACATGAGAACCCACACCGGCGAAAAACCCTTTGTCTGCCCCCATGAAGGCTGTGGACATACCTTCGCTCACCCCGGCAGTCTCATATACCACTTGCGCGCTGTTCATTCCCGGGAAAGACCCTTTGTCTGTCCCCATAAAAACTGTAGATGTTCGTTCATACAATCAGGCGACCTGAAAAAACATCAGCATGCCCATTCAGGAGAACAACCCTTTGCCTGTTACCATGAAAACTGCGGGCAGTTGTTCGCGCGCGCACGCGAGCTGAAACGACATTTGTACATCCATTCAGAAACAACTCTCTTTCACTGCTCCTATGAAGGCTGTGGATCTGCATTCAGACAAAAGAGCGGTCTGAGATACCACTTGCGTGCTGTTCATACCAAAGAAAAACCTTTCATCTGTACCCATGATGGCTGTGCATTTTCGTTCGCACAATCAGGTGACCTGACAAAACACTTGCGTGTCCACACCGGAGCCAAACCCTTTGCCTGTTTCCATAAAGGCTGCCGACATGCGTTTGCACAATCGGGCAGCCTGGCAAAACACCTGCGTACTCACTCAGGCGCCAGACCCTGGCTCTGCTCCCATGAAAGCTGCGGACAGGCGTTCGCTCAATCCGGTGACCTCCTGAGGCACTTGCGCGCCCACTCCGGTACGACAGGCTTTACCTGCCCCCATGAAAACTGTGGACGTTCGTTCACACGATCACCCAGTCTGAGATATCACTTGCAGGCTTCTCATGCCTCTGGAAACCCTCTGCCCTGTCCCCGCAGTGGCTGTGGACAGGCTTTCACACACGCCGCCAGCCTGACAAAACATGTGCGCGCCCATACCCGGGAAACAGCCCTTGTCTGCCCGTGTGAGGACTGCACAACACAGTTCAGCCGGGCAGGCAACCTGAAACAGCCCCTGAGCTCCCGCACCAGCGAGCCTGCTGGCGTCTGCCCTGACGCCAAGGATGGCAACACAATCAGACGACACAGGATGCTCAAATCCCAGGCGCGCGCTCACAGCCCGGCGGCGGCTCTGCCAGGGCACAGCGGTCGTGGTTCACACAATCTGCGGCCATGGGATGCGCATCAGCGCCAGCCAACAGGCAGGGGCACCCTGGCCACCAGCACTACGGACAGCGGCCATCGGCTCATGAAAAAAGGCCAGCAGGTGACTCAGGCGAGAACATACAGCCGTCATGGCACCGCGGCGGTCCATGAGATGGCCAGCCGTCGCCTGGCAAGCCACTACCGTTCTGTGATTGCCTGGGTATCTGGCGGCGTTGTTTACACAGCCGCAGCAGCGGGACAACACCATCCTGGCCGACCCAGGCTGTAGCAGGAAACGGCAAGACGCCAGGTCACAGTGACAAGGCTGTCACAAGAACGGATACAGGAAAGTACCTGCGCACTCCAATCCTTGAGCAGTCTCATTGGACAAGACTATGCAGCACAGACCCACAACGGCTCCTGGTGCCAGGTCCCTGCCTGTGACAGCCCCGCCATGGCGAGCTGTCTCCCGCTCCCGGCCACAAACAACCGCCACGCGTATCGGCCCTCGTGGCCATGGCGGCACCAGCTTCCATCACCGCACCGACCTGACACGGCATCCGGGAGCCAGGAGCTGCGCAAAGTTCTTTGTCTGTCCCAGGCAAAGTTGTGGGCATGCGTTTACACGCTCTGGCCATCTGACAGAACACTTGCGCATCCACACCGAAGAAAAACCCTTTGTCTGTCCCAGGCAAAGCTGTGGACATGCATTTACACGCTCTGGCCTTCTGAGAGCACACCTGTGCATCCACACCGGAGAAAAACCCTTTGTATGTCCCCATGAAAACTGTGGATATGCGTCCGCGCGATCAACCGACCTGACAAAACACTTGCGTGTCCACTCCGGCGAAAAGCCCTTTGTCTGCACCTACGAAGGCTGCAGCCATTCGTTTGCGCAATCCAGCAGCCGGAGAAGACATTGGCGTACCCACTCCGGGGACAAACCTTTTGTCTGCCCCGATGCACACTGTGGACATGCGTTCGCGCGCTCCGACGAGCTGAAAAAGCATATGCACGTCCACACCGGAGCAAAACCCTTTGCCTGCCCCCGGGAAGGCTGTGGGTATAGATGCACCGCAGCGCGTCATCTGAAAAAGCACTTGCGCGTCCCTTCAGGAGAACAGCTGCTGGTCTGCCCGGGCGAGGGCTGTGCACAAGAGTTCGGGCAACGCCACTGCCCCGGAAGGCAGCCTTGTTGTCCACATCTATCCAGAGCGAAAACAAAACGCTGACCGGTCAGACCTGTGACAGAAGACGGCAAGCCCCTTCCCGCTATGAACACGGCCGGTCAGCGCGCCCGGGCACTGTGCTCATCCCGGGCCCGGGCACCCGGGCGTCCGACATCGGGCAGCATCCGTCACAGATGCCCGTCGGCAAAAGGGCCGGTCAAGGTAACAAGCGGATTCCAGGGGCGGACACATCATCCGGCATTGCGTACTCAACCCCCCAACAGGCTTCACCGGACAGTTCCATGTTGCACAGATCAACAATATCCTCTGCCACCACCCGCAGATCTGAGAGAAGCAGGCCTGAGCGGGCTGCCCCCCTCTCCCGGAGAAACACAACCGCTGCGCGTATGTGCCCGCATAACGGCTGTGGCACCAGGTTCATTACCGCCGGCGACCTGAAAAAACACCTGAGGGCTCACTCCCTCCAAAAACCCTTTGTCTGTTCCAGGGAGCGCTGTAGACGTTCGTTCACAACATCAAGAAACCTGACACAGCACTTGCGCGTCCATGCCGAAGAAAAACCCTTTGTCTGTCTCCATGAAGGCTGTCTGCGTTCGTTTGCAAAAAAATACAATATGAACAGACACTGGCGCGTCCACACAGGAGAAAAACCCTTTGTCTGTTCCCGGGAAGGCTGCGGGCGTTCCTTCGCAGGCTCAACCGACCTGAAAAGACACTGGCGCATCCACACAGGAGAAAAACCCTTTGTCTGTCTCCATGAAGGCTGCGGGCGGGCGTTCACGCAATCAAGCTCCCGCAGGGCGCACTGGCGTCACCACCGGGGGGAAAAACCCTATGCCTGTCGTCATGAAGGTTGTGGATACGCAGCCACAACATCAGGGGATCTGACGAAACACCGGCATGCTGCCCATTCACACAAAGGCTCTGGAGCGGCGTTCACAAGATCCACCTACCCGATGCCACACTTGCGCATCCGCTCAGGGACAAAACCCTACGTCTGTCCCTGGCGGGACTGTTTTCGTGCGTTCACAGTCTCAAGCCATCTGGCACGACACTTGCGCACGCATTCCGGCGAAAAACCCTTTCGCTGTCGGTATAAAGACTGTGGAAGTGCATTCAGCCAATCCAGCGGGCTGGCATACCACTTGCGTATCCACACCGGAGAAAAAGACTTTGTCTGTCCGCATGAGGGCTGTGGACAGGCCTTCACACAACCGGGCACCCTGACAACACATACGCGCATCCACTCACGCGAAAAACCCTTTGTCTGTCCACATGAAGGCTGTCGCTATTCGGCTGCACAATCGAGCAACCTGAAATCACATTTGCTCAGGCACTCCGGACAAAGAACCTTTACCTGCCCGCGCGAGGACTGCGCAAAAGGGTTTCGCCACATCCAGAGCATGACCCGGCACCTGAAAGCCCACAAGGCGGCACAGCCTTGCGTGGGTCCTGACGCGCACGACAAGAAAAGATTGACGCCCCGGTATCCAGGCCTTGCCCGGATCCTGCCCCCGCCCGATGCAAGCGGCTATCGCTGTTCGCCCACAACAGGCAAGCGGCCCTGCAGGCTGACGCCCAGCCTGAAAGCACGGCGGCACCGGCACGCCAGTACAGCTCCTCGTCCTGATACTGACAGGTCCAGTGCAACAAAAAGCACAGGTACCAGGATGCTCAAACCCCGGTGTCGCTTGCGCACCCATGCCCCCCAGGCCCCGGGTTATCCGTTTCTGAAAAGAAGCCGGCGGCATGCCCGGCTGAGAATACACAAGTGTCATGACACCGCACCTGCCCGGGATGTCATCCACAACGGCACGGCAAACCACTATTGTTCCGTGATCGCCTGGGTATCCGGCGGCGTTGTTCACCACAGCCGCCCTCCGGAACAACAAAAACCTGGCTGACCGCCTCCTGGACGCAGGATTGGCAACCGCTCCCCGCTTTGAACAAGCGCATTCCGGACTGAGCACACCAGAACGGCCCTGCGCAATCCGGCTGCCGCAGTCTCCCGTACAGGCGGCCAGGAGCCCTGTGTGTCCGTGAGCCTGATCACTGCAACAGATGACGGCAAGCTGATGGCATGATGAAACGCGACAGCAATCATCACCGGCAACCGCACCAGGGCCGCTGGCCTGTCCCTTGTTACCCGACACCGGGCACAACCGGCCAGAACTCTCCGTCGGCAAGATGCTGGATCCAGGTAACACAACAGTCACAAGGGCGGATAGAAAAGACAGCTTCTGTACCCCAACCACACAATACCGATCTGCACGGGATAGCCCTATGCAACCCACGCCGACAACATCCGTTATCACCGCCTCCGTGCCTGTGACCGGGCCACCGCAAGTGCTCCCCGTCCCACGCCGCACCACAGCCGCCCGGCTTGCCTTCCCGTATAACAACCGCCGCACAGCATCAAGCCAACCCGACAGGCTGGAAAAACACCCGAGGATCCATTCCGGAGCAAAGCACCTTGTCTATTCGTACGCCAGTTGTGAAACAGCGTTTGCACAATCAGGCAAGCCGGGCTCGCACATGCGCATCCACACAGGAGAAAAACCAGGAGAAAAACCCTGTGTCTGCTCCTGGGAAGGCTGTGGCTATTCATCCGCACGACCTGGCGACCTGAGAATACACAGGCGTACCCACACCGGAGAAAGGCCCTTTGTCTGTTCATATGAACACTGTGGACATGCGTTCAAACAATCAAGCGGCCGGATAAGGCACTTGCGTACCCACTCAGGACAACGCCCCTTTGTCTGTCCGTACGCCCGGTGTGGAAAGCGCTTTATAGAATCAAGCAAGCTGAGAATACATATACGCATTCACACAGGAGAAAAACCCTTTGTCTGTGCCTGGGAAGGCTGTGGCTATTCGTCCATACGACCCAGTGACCTGGTAATACACAGGCGTACCCACACCCGGGAACAGCCGTTTGTCTGTTCCAGGGAAGGCTGTGAACATGTGTTTGCACACGCCAGCAGCCGGGCCAGACACTTGCGCACCCACTCAGGTCAGCGCCCCTTTGTCTGTCCGCACGCCAGTTGTGAAAAACGGTTTGCACAAGCAGACCGGCTGAAAATGCACATACGCGTCCACACGGGAGAAAAGCCCTTTGCCTGTCCACATGAAGGCTGTGGCTATGCGGCCGCACGATCTGGCGACCTGTCAGTGCACCGGCGTACCCATACCGCAGTAAAGGCCTTTGCCTGTCCCTGGCAAGGCTGTGGACAGTCGCTTACGCGACTGTGTCACCTGACAGAACACTTGCGTCTCCACACCGGGGAAAGGCCTTTTGTCTGCCTGTGGGAAGGCTGTGGATACGCGACTGCGCGCGCCGGCGACCTGGCGACACACAGGCGTCTGCATACCGGAGACAGGCCCCTGGTCTGTCACTACGCAGACTGTGGACAGTCGTTCGCGCGAGCCGACCATCTGACAAGCCACTTGCGTGTCCACTCGGGGGAAAAGCCCTTTGTCTGCCGCTGGGAAGACTGTGGATATTCGACCGCACAATCGAGCAACCTGAGAAGACATCGACGCCTCCATGTCGTAAACCAATCTTGTGTCGGTCCAGGGAAAAACTCTGGCCATGCCAGCGCAGCATCCAACCAGCGCAGATCACAGTTGTGCATCTCCACGACGAAACAACCCTGTGTCTGTCCGTACAGGAGCTGCGCCCAATCGTTCAGCCAGTTTGCCAGGCTGCGCGTCCATCTGCGCTTCCACGCCGGGCTGAAATACTTTATCTGTCACTACGAAGGTTGCGGACGTGTGTGCACAAGATCCAGCCATCTGGTAAACCACTGGCGCACCCACACCGGGGAAAAACCCTTTGTCTGCCACTACGAAGAATGTGGATATGCGTCCGCAGAACCTGGCAACCTGAAAAGACATTTACGCGCCCACGCCTTGCACAAATCCCGTGTCTGGCGACACGGAGGCGGTGAACATGCGCCCGCAACGGCTGGCCAGCTGAAACACCTCGTGCGTGCCCGGACCACGAACAAAGTCTTTGTCTGTTCACAGCAAGACTGCGGCTATTCGTCCACCAAATCAGGAAACCTGACAAGACATGGGCGCATCCACCGGGATAAAAATCCTTTGGCTGTTCGCGTGACGGCTGTGGCTCTGCGTTGTCCCAATGCACCTGGCTGCAAACGCATCTGAAAATCCACAAAGGCCAGCGACCCTTGCGCCTGAGCCGCCAGGGGCTGGGACAAAAGGTTTACACCAACCGCCGCACTCCAGGGGCCTGGCAACGAAAGACGCTGCCGCGGTTGTGCGCGACACACGAGCGCTCCTTCTTGCTGAAATGTCCCCCTGAAGACCTGCTGGCACCGACTCTCTGATAAACAGCCGTGTTTCATGCCCGACAGCAAGAGTGCACAAAGAGAGCCACAGGACTCCGGACAGCTGCCACCAGCGCCAGACGCCGACCACAAGGATGATCCGGATAACACTATGGTCACCAGGCCGGTAACAACAGACGGGTTCTGCATTCAAAATTGCAGGCCTTCTCTGCTGGACATGCCCATGCTACATACGATCACACCTGCGTCCGCCCCCGCCGCAATGGCGCAAGCCGGGCCACCAGAGCGGGCCGGACACCGCCCGGTCACCAGAGCCATGACAGCTCGCTCAACCCGCCTGGCCGGCCAAACCGGCCGCCCCCCGGATAGCGGCCGGCACAACACTCATGCCAACCCGCCGCGCGCATCCCGCAGGCGCAAGAGGCCCACGAAGGTCCCGACCCAGGCGCGCCCCTTTGTCTGCCCACACGAAACCTGCGGCAAACGGTTCCCACAGAAATACAATCTGAACCTCCACCTGCATACCCATACCGGAGAGCGACCCTATGTTTGCAGTCAGGACGGCTGTAAAAAACGGTTCAATGTGAAATCAAACCTGGCCACACACATGAGGTCACACAGTGCAAACCCCAGCTATGTCTGTCCCTGGAAAAATTGCGGCACAAAAATCAGGTACAAGAGCTCGCTGAAAAGGCATATGTTCATCCATACCGGGGCCCGACCATGGCGCTGCCCGATGGACGACTGCGGCAAAAGTTTCGCCCTGAGCAACTACCTGCACTCTCATCTGCAATCACACGCTGGAAGAAAAAACTATTCCTGCCTGTGGGAGAACTGCGGCAAGACATTCGTACACGCCAGAACGCGCACCCGGCATATGCATGTGCATACCGGGCAAAAGCCCTGTGCCTGTCATTATCCAGGGTGCCATATGAGCTTCTGGTTCCCGTCCCGCCTCAGAGAGCACCAGCGCACCCACACCGGCCAGAGCCCTTGTGCCGGCCCCCGGCCCCACTGTGACAAAAGGTTTGCACCAAGGTACCGACTCCGGAGTCACACCCGCAGCAAAGACAAGAGCTATCGCTGTCCGCTTGAGACTTGTGCCTGGCCGTCCCGAGCAGGATCCTCCCTGCGGACACCCCGGCGCCGCCACAGGGACACGGCCTCTTCCCTGTGTCCTGCCCGCAAGAGCGGGAGGACAGTCTCCCGTAACAAGATGCCCGCAACACGCAGTCAGGTTCGCGCCGGATTCATGCCAGGACGCCGGCCGGCCCGTCCCCGGCGTATCAGCGGTGCCTCATACAAACAGCGGTCACGCAACAAACGCCCGCGCTGGCTGGCACGCGGGCGACCCAGGCCCGCTGCTGCCCAGCCCCTCACTGCATCCATCACCACCGGCCAGCTGAATGGGCGCCTGCCAACAGCCAGCAGCCACAGCAGCCTGCCGGCCCAGGAGATCGCCTCCCGGGGCCACGCAAAGCACTACCGTTCTGTTATCGCCTGGGTGTCCGGCGGCGTTGTGTATCTTCCATCCAGGCTGCCAGCAGGGGCCGGCAGGCCGCGCCCGGCTGTGCGCAAAGACAGCTCATTTCATCGGACACAAGCGGTTGCGCACCTGAACCAACAGCCTGTCCCCGCCCGTAACAAGGGAGAACGGGCCACAGGCGTCCGTCAGTCTGATGACTGCAACAGATGACGGGGGCTCTACAGCCGGTGCCCGGCCGCGCCCGACCGCATGGCGAACCAAGGTCGCGCACCAGCCAGACGGGCAACGGGTGCGCCCCCCCCGGTGGTACGACCTGCCGGGCTGGCCACCAATAGCCCAGTACGCCATGGCTGTGACAGAGGGCAGATTTGTCTGGCCCTGGCAGCTGTCCCCGGTTGTGCGGTCTGCCGCCCCCGTCCTCCTTGTCCTTCCTTGCGTTGCCGCCGATGACGCTGATATTCCTGCATGGGTAGCCAGGCGCTGATTGCCAGGCTGTCTTGCCGGACAGGAGCTGGCCTGGGCGCCGCCCGGCTGCGAGTAGCCGGACGTTTCCGCCGCCTGATGTCCGGTGCAACTACCGGGCCGACGTCTGGCTTCGCACCCAGCCCGGACGCGTCTGCAACAGGGCATCGCCCCTGCCTGTGCAGGATCTCTTTTTTTACAAAAACTGGTGCATCCTCCGTATATGAGCGGACCTGGGTGCGGGCTCTACTGTGGATGCGCATATGCCGTTCCAGATTCTTTTTCCGATTGAAGGCTTGTCTACAGCCCTCCTGTGAACAGACAAAGGGCTTTTCTTCCTGATGGCAAAGCCGGTGCAACCTCAGGCCACCACCTTGGGAAAATCGTTTGCCACAGTCCTCGTAGGTACAAACAAAGGCCCTGGCGCCGCTATGAAGATACAAGTGGGATCGCAGGCTGGCGGACTGGGCGAACTTTTTACCGCAGTTCTCGTGGGAACAGACAAAGGGCTTTTCGCGGGTATGGGAGCGCACATGCTCCCTCATGTTTCCCGCTGTCGAAAATAGCCTGGCGCAGCCCTCCACTGGACAGACAAAGGGCTTTTCCCGTGCGTGGGTGCGCAAGTGCGATTTGAGTCCGCTCGATTGCACAAACCGTTTGTCGCAGTCCGCGCGGGGACAGACAAAAGGCTTTTCGCCGGTATGAAGACGCCAGTGCTCCTTCAGGTTGCTCGCCATCGTAAATCGCTTGCCGCACCCTTCGTATGGACAGGCAAAGGGCTTTTCTCCAGTATGCGAGCGCAGATGGACTACCAGCGTGCTGGTATAGGCAAACAGCCTGTCGCAGCCCTCCCATGGACAGACCTGTCTCTTTAGCAATGTGCGGCAGCGCGGGGGTCTGGCCGGACGGACACGCCTGCGTCCTCCTGACACGGACGGCTCCTTCGACCTTGCCGTTGCCAGCGGACACAATCGCGACCTTCGGTGACCTGTTCTTTGGGAAACCCTGTGCATCAGAAACCTCGCAGAACCCATCAGTAGCGGGGGTTGGACCGCCGGCACAGTCTGTGTGTCCCGGCAGCCAACCAGACTGTCAGCCCGGCCATGCAGCCACGGACCTGTAACCGGCGACAGTCTTGTCTGTGTCTATGACATCCAGCGCCCTGCCTGCCCGCTCAGCGCACGAAATTTTCACGTCGGGTCCCGTCCAGAAGAAGGTCCCGGAAAAAAGCGTCTGCCTCCTCAGCCGATGGTGCTGGCACAAGGTCTTCGGGCACTGCGCCTGCGCTGTGCCATGGCCGCAACAACAAGAGGCGTTCCTCCTCGTTGAGCGGCAACAGCGCCTGGCTCATGACGCCATCACCAGCAAGCCTCGCTTGTGCCAGGCACTGCAACTCCTCCCAGGAAACCGACAGCGCGGGGAGCAGGGCGTCAGGTGCCAGCCATGGGCCAGCTGACATCTGATACGGCTCGCCTGCCCCCGTCCTTTCGTCGAACGGCCTCCCCTGCTGGCTCGCTCTGCGGGCCTGGCCACAGCGGCCATCCCCCCCGGCACGGGTGCCGAGCGCAAAGGGCTGCGACACTTCCCCGCTACGCGTGTGCACCGATCCTTGCAAGCGGCTGCCCGGGGCAACCATGCTGTCACCACCGGGTCCCGCACAAGCTGAAGCTGAAGTTTTGTTGCTGTGGGGCCTGTGCGGATGCCGATACCAGTCGGTTGTTTGTCTGAGGACAGTTCCACAGCCGTCAAGCCCGCACACACAGCGGAAGCTTTTGTGAAGATGCCGGTGAGCTGTCTGGTTTCCGGATTGGCCAAACCGCTCCGGGCAGTTGTCGCAGGGACAGACAAAGCGGTTTTCTCTGGCCCTGGTATGAATACGCCGGTGCGCAATCATGTTGCTGGCACGAACGAATCGCCGGGCACAGCCCTCCTGCGGGCACACAAAGGGTCTTTCTCCGGTATGGGTGCGCAGGTGCCGTGTCAGTTCCAGCTTGTTGACGAGCTTTTTTCCACAGTTTTCATAGGGACAGACATGGCACTTCTCTCCTGTGTGGCGACGCTTGTGCATTGCCAGACTCTTTGGTTGGACAAACCGTTTCGCACAACCCTCGTAGGGACAGATACAGCGCTTTTCTCCCGTGTGGCAATACATATGCGATGCCAGACTCTCCAGGTTGAAATAGGTTTTGTGGCACCCCTCGTAGAGACAGGCAAAAGGCTTTTCTCGCGTGTGAAAACGCCTGTGCACTACCAGACCGCCTGACTGGGAAAACTTTTTTCCGCACCCCGGCCAGCAACAGACAAAAGGCTTTTCTCCCGTGTGCAGACGCAGGTGCAATGTCCGCACGCCGGCCCGGGTAAACCGTTTGCCGCAGTTCTCGTAAGGACAGGCAAAGCGTCTTTCTCCGCTATGCGTGCCCATATGCGTTTTCAGACGACTCTTTACGAAAAACCGTCTTGCGCAGCTTTCCCATGGGCAGATCAGGCAATTTTCACCCGTGTGGCTACGCACGTGCGCTGTCAGGGAGACCGGATGGGCATAGTGTTTGCCGCAACTCTCGTAAGGGCAGGCATACGGCTTGTGCCCCCTGCTGCCATACCGGTGCTCCTTGAGCCGACGCGCGCTGTCCAACGGCTGTTCGCCATTTTGTTGTGCGCAGGCAGGAAGTGTTTTCCTGGTTTTACGGCCGCGCCTATGGCCGCTTCCCCCGCAGCCGTGTGCCGTCCCTTTTTTACAGGCTGGATGAGGGCTGTCTTCTTTGATAGCAGCAGCGTGCCAGACACCCCCGCCTTCCCCTGCACGCACAAGCCCTGCCTTTCTTGCTGACGACAGCCGGCGCGATTGCGGCCTGGCGTGATGCGTTTTTGTCTTGGGTACGAGCATCGGAGACTCAACGAATAACCGGTTGTAACCCTGGGACAGCAGCCAGGCCCCTATGACACCCGCCAACCAACACCCCTGTCGGCTTTGCTGTCCAGATCCTGGCGCGCGCCTGAGGCTTTTGCTCCCGCAGCATTGCGGCAACAGGCGCGCACAAGACGCCCGCCACCTGCTGTTTCAGCGCGCTTCAACCGTCTGCGCCCGGGCCCGCGCCATGGCAGACGCATGGCTGCCAGCACGGGTTCGCGCTGGCAGTCGCGGCCAGGGCTGGCTGATATTCTCAGCCGGGGGTAATACCCACAGATCCCGGGACAACACCTGCGCGCTTTCCCATGGTCGCCGAAGCAGGGGCTGCATCGCCTCAGCCAGTGCCTGCTGCGGGCTGCGTATAACAGAATCGGTACAGGCCCTTGCCTGTCCCAGACGCTGCAACTCCTCCTGGGACAGCCGCAGCAGCGGAAGCAGGACGCCAGGCCCCTGCGCTGGCAGCGGTTGTGGTGCGCCCGGTGGCATGGCTGGCGCCTTTGCTTCGCCAGCCAGTCTTGCGGTCGTACGCCCCCACCGGGTACAGCTGCCTGACTTTCTCAGCGAGGTTCTGGCCCTGACATAGCCTGGCCCTGGCACAGCGAACCTCGGCGGCGGTGCGGGCCGCTCGCCAATCCCGCCCTTTTTCCCCGGTGCGCGCACATATTCTGCGGGGCCGGTTGCCTCGCCATACTGACACCTGGCCGGCGCCGACCCCGGGTCTGGCACCTGTCTGGTCTGTGCAGTGAATGCGTATGGAGCAGTACCGGTCGGCTTGAGCCCTGTGTTCTTGTGCGCACTCCCAAGGCACGCAAACCGGACCCTGTGGTGGCACCGATGAACGGCCATATCAGCGGGTTGGGCGAACTTTGTCCCACAGCCTGCACAGAGGCAGATCAGGGGCTTTTCTCTCCCGTGACGAAGCTCGTGTATTTTCAGGGCGCTGGACTGGGCGAAGTGTTTCCCGCAGCCCTGGTATGAGCAGGCAAAGGGCTTTTCTCCCGTGTGGCGACGCAGGTGCACATTCACGTTGCTCATGGTAGAAAACTTCGTGTCGCAACCTTCCCATGGGCAGGCAAAAGGCTTTTCTCCGGTATGGCTACGCAGGTGCACAACCAGACCCGCTGAACGGACAAACTGTCTTGCGCAATCCTCGTAGGGGCAGGGCTCAGACTTTTTTCCCACATGAACATACGACACGTGCATTCTGACGCCGCTCCGGGAAGAGAGCCGCTTGCCACACGCCTCCCACGGACAGACAAATACCTTTTTTTCGGCGTGTGCCGCCTGCCAGTGCACGGTCAAGCTCCCTGACTGGGTGAACCGTCTTGCGCAACCCTTGTAGGGACAGCTAAAGGGCCTTTCTCCCGTGTGGATGCGCCGATGCGCTCTCAGCACGTTGGAGCGGGTGAACAGTTTGCCACAGCCCTCCCAGCGACAGACAAAGGGTCTTTCTCCGCTGTGCAGACGCAAGTGCGCTGTCAGAGACTCTGGCTGGCCGAACCGGCTGGCACAACCCTCCCAGGGACAGACAAGAGGCTTTTCTCCCGTATGGGTGCGTAGATGCAATCTCAGCCTCCTGGGCCCGATGAACTGTTTTCCACAATCCTCACGGGTGCAGACAAAGGGCTTGGCTCTGCTACGACGCCGCATCGACTGCCTGCTGTTCTGACTACCCGGATCTGTGGCTGCCACCGCTTTTTTACAGTCGGGACGAGGGCTCATCCCCCCTTGCCTGGCAGCAGAGTACCGTCGGACGCGCCGCCTTTTTCCTGTTATGGGAAGCCCGTCCCCGGGTTCGGGCGAGCGGCGGCCAAGCCGCGTCTTGTGATCTGTTCTGGCAGGTGGTACGTGCATCGGAATGGGGTCGCTGACCAATAGCAGGGCCTGGACACCAGGCACAATCTGTCTGAGGCCCCGCAGCTGACAACCTCGACGCTGTTTCCATCCAGGTACACCAGGCACAGACCGCCCGTGGAAACTACGGGGTCTGTGTATCCGGGCCTTGCCATGGCCGCAGGAGTAAAGGGCGCAATACAGCGTCCAGCACCAGCGGCGCGGGTGTCGCCAGCCATGGCATCGGACAACGTAGCTCTTCATCCAGGAGCAACAGGACCAGCAGCTGCCCTTCATACTGCTGCTGCCGGCCGCACCGCACCTTTTGTGCCGCAGGAGTGCTCCAGGATTCAGACCCGCGTGTCTGAACAGTACTGCGTTGCCCTTCAGCAGCGGCACAACTGCGCTCTCGCGGGGCAGAGCTTGCGCCACATCTTGTCTGCGCGGCAACAACAGACCTGTCCCCCCTGCCAATGCCCGGCTGAGCCGGCAGGATGGGTTCCGTTGGCAAGACTTCGCCAGCGTTTGTGCATGAATCGGCGGGCAGCTGTGTTCCGGGGTGGACGCGCATGGCAAAGAGGGGCGCACAAGAGCGCCATGCCCACACTGCCAGCCGCAGCCAGGCGAAAACCTGCAGCTTGCCCGTCTGGACGTCGCCGAAAACACAGAGGTTCTGGCACAACACAGCCCCAACCTTGTCTCAAGGTGTATCCAGTAGCTCTCATGGGTCTGGCTCCCGGCGCTCACATCTCACAGCTGCACCTGTTCGCCCTGTCAGTCCCGGCCAAGGCGCATTGATGTCCTGAGCCGATGACGATCGAGACAGTTCCGGAGCCTGGGCGTCCGAACCTTGCCATGGCCGCAGCAGCTCTGAGAGTAACGCATCGTTCACCACTAACGGCGCGGCCGTTGTGGCCAGAGGCTGTGTCAGACGGTCCAGCTCAGCATCAGATAGCGACAGGACCGGAAGCATGACATCAGCACCTGCTGGCCTGTGCCGCTGTTGTGGTGCGCCCGCCGGCGTGGCTGGCAGGGGCCTTGCACCGGAACCACTGGCGACAACCGATGGCCCTGGCCCGGGGTACAAACGCATGGCCTGGTCACCGCAGCTGCGCTGCCCGCTGGGCATGACGGCAGGGAGGTCCGGCGGCTGGGCCGGAAGGTTACCGCTACCACCCACAGACCAGCAGCGTCCTTGCGCCACCGGCGAACGCTGCTGTTGATGCCCGGGTGCCCGGGCATGGCTTCCCGGGTCTTGACCTCCGACAGGCCATAGCCGCACAAGGGCCCGGGTGGACAGCCCCCTGCGCGGACGTCTTGCGTCACCAACGGCCTGACCTGGACTTGTGTTCAACCCTGCCAAAGGCGCGCCTGGCCTGGGGATACCCGGGTGAACCGGCACAACAGCTGTCTGTACACCGCCCGCGCCAGGCGCCTTGCGTGACCGGACAAAGCACCTTGTATCGCCATGAACAACACGCGCATGCCGGTTCAAGTGGCCGCGTGTTTCATAGGCTTTGCCACAGCCCTTCCAGGCGCAGAAAAGCAACTTCCTGCCGGCGTGACCGCGCAGGCACACATCCCTGTCGCGCGCATAGGCGTATCGCTTTGCGCAGCTCTCCTGTGGGCAGACGAACCCTTTTTTTCCGGTGTGAATACGCAGGTGAACTTTCAGACTGCTCGATTGGCCGTAAGTTTTTGCACAACCCTCATAGGGACAGACAAAAGTTTCTCCTGTATGGATCCTCAGGTGCCTTACACGTCCGAGCAAATCGGCGAACGCCTTGCCACAGCCCTCGTAGAAACAGATATAGGGCTTTGCGCCGGTGTGATAACGCAGATGTTGCTGCACATTAGCCCGGACGGAACACCGCATTGCACAGCCCTCGTAAGGGCAGGCATAAGGTTTTTCGCCGGTGTGAACGCGCAGGTGAACTTTCAGGGCACTGGATTGGCAAAACGCTTTGGTGCAGTCCCCGTATACACAACGAAAGGGTTTGTGCCCAGCGTGTCTGCGCAGGTGCAATATCAGCTCCGATGAACGGGCAAACGCCCTGGTGCAGCCTTCCCGTCGACAGACAAAGGGTTTTTCGCCGGCATGGAGACGCCTGTGCTGTCTTGCGCCCGCAGTGCTGAAGTAGCGTTTTGGGCACCCCTCCACTGGACAGACAAGCGTTTTCCGGCTGCTGTGGGATCTGAAATGGTATGTCCTGTCGCTGGACCGGATGAAGGATTGCTCGCAGCCCTCGTAAGGACAGACAAAGGGTTTTTCACCAATGTGGCAACGCCAGTGCGCCCGCAGGCTGCTGGCATGACCGAACCGCTTTTGGCAGTCTTCCCGTGGACAGCAAAAGGGTTTTTCGCCGGTGTGGTGACGCAGGTGTACTTTGAGTTCACCAGATTTGAAGAACAGGCGCTCACAGTTTTCATAGGAACAAGCAATGCGTCTGTCGCCGGTGTGGGTACGCAAGTGGTCCCGCAAGCTGCTTGCGTGAGCGTACCTCCTTGTGCAGCCTTCCCGTGGGCAGCGAAAGGGTGGGCCACCGGTGCGGCAACCCAGATGCGATGCCAGAGCAGCGGAGCGGACGAGAGCTGTTGCGTAGTCAGCGTAGGGACAGGCAAAGAGCTGTTGGTTGGCATGGCGACGCAGCTGCCCCCTCCGGCTGGCTGGACAAGCATCCCGCCTGGCCGCGCCTGGCAGCGGACAGCCCAGGTACTTGTGCGCTGGCTGGCTGCGCTGTTTTTTGGTCAGATTCCATCGGCACGCCATCCGTTTTTTACAGCCAGCATGAGAGCAGGGCATCCCCTCCGGGTCCGCAGCAGGCTGTCGGACAGGCCGCGCTCCTGCCGGCCTGCCGGCCGGTGCCGCTGACACAGGACGCAGTCCCGATCCCTTGTTTGCTGTCACTGGAGATGGTCGGTTCATCGAGGGTCACCAAGGCTCATTGCCATCCTCCCCGCCCTGAAGGACAGAGAGGATGGCAACGGCCCTCATCAGAAAGTCGCACCCGACGCGTCTTCGCCTTGCCAGGGCTTCAGCAGTCCTGCGAGAAACGCATGGTCCTGCAACAGCGGCGCGATGCCTGCCAGCGAGTGCGTCAGGCCAGCCAGCTCCTCATCGGCGAACGACAGGACGGGAAGCCCGCTGCCAGAATACAGGCCCGGGCTGGGCTGTCGCTGGTGCAGTGCGCCCACTGGCATGGCCGTTATTTGTCCTTGCCCGGGGCTCGGGCTCATGGCGCAGGCCCCCCGGCTCCCGTGTTGCACGACTGCGGCAGCAAGAACATCTTGCCGGGCGCAGAAGACATCCCCGCCTGTTCTGGCCACAGCCTGACACGGCGTCCCTTGCAGCGCAGGCGGGTGCAGCCCCCCCCGCCGACCCGGGTGTGCCCACGCCAGCTCACGGCCTTGCACCGGCTCAGCCAAAGACCTGTGTCCTTCAGCAAGGCCCGGATGCGCCGGCACGACAGGCGGTGCAACCAGGTCTGCTGCCTCGTCGTATGCCGGAACAAGGGGCTGCGTTCTGCCAGGGATGCGCGTCTGTCGTTCCGGACAATTTCGTCGTCTGCAGGCTGTTGTACAGTCCTTGTGCACGCGGCCAGCTGTTTCTGGCTGGGCATGGTGGCGGCGCTTGTGTTTATTGATGTTGCTCGTGGTAGAACATCGCGTGACGCAGCCCTCCACGGGGCAGCCAAAGGGCTTGTTGCCCCTGTGGTGACGCAGGTGCGCGCGCAGATTCCGGAGCCGTATGAACGGCTGCGCGCAATCCTCATAGGGACAGGCCGCGAACTGGCCGTCGCTGCGCACATACAGATACACCCTCATGCTGCCCGCCTCCATGGATTGGCCAAGGTCGCTGTACGCCGGGTGTCTGCCGGTTTTCTTGCGCGCATGGCAGCGCCGGTGTCTGGCCAGTTGTCCGGCGCAGACAAAGCGATGGCCGCAGCCCTCGTGCCGACAGAAAAAGGGCTTTTCGCCGGTGTGCGAACGCCGGTGCACACTCAGATCTCCGGAGCGTATGAACGCTTTCGTACAGCCCTCCCAGAGGCAGACAAAGGGCTTTTCGCCAGTGTGGGTACGTCGGTGCACAATCAGATCGGTGGATCGGGTGAACGCGCTGGAACAGTCCTGCCAAAGGCAGACAAAGGGCCTGGTGCCGCTATGGGTGAGCAGGTGTTCCCTCATGGTGCTGTAGTGAGTGAACCGCCTGGCGCAACCTTCCCATGGACAGACAACCGTTTTTTCCCCGGCGTGAGCACGCAGGTGGATTTTCAGCGCCGATGCTGCCAAAAACTTTTTCCCGCAGCCCTCGTGTGAGCAAACATGGCCCTTGTCACTCCGGTGGTAACACAGGCGGCACCTGTCCGCGCGCCCATCGCTTGCTCCACAGCCTTGCTGTGGACAGGTCCGGCATTTGTGGGTACGCCAATGACCGGCCAGACAACCGGGCCGGGAAAAAGATTTTGTGCAGTCCTCGTACGGACAGACAAAGGGCCTTTTGCCAGTATGGACGCAGCGGTGAGCTCTCAGCTCGGCCTCACGGCCAAATCTTTTTGCGCAGTTTTCCTGTTCACACACGAAGGGCCGTTCGCCAGTATGGGCGCGCAGGTGCTCTCTCAGCGCGCTGGGGTAGCGCCACACTTTTGTACAGCCCTCATACGGACAGACACAGCACTTGTCGCCGCCCTGTCTACGCGGTTTCTTGAGCAGATGCCGTTGACACACCACCCCTTCCTTAGAGTCTGGACAAGGCCAGGGCACGCCCTCGCGCACACCAGCCAGGCGGGAATTTCCTCCCGGTTTCGCTGTCGACAGAGGCTGAGGTCGCGACATGCTGTGACCCATTGGTATAGACGATGGCTGCATCAAACACCCTCAAACGTCAGGCAATCAGTGGGGGTTGGACAGCAGTACCTTGCTGTCTGTCGCCCAGCTGCCAACGAGCCGGTCAGCTCTGCTGTCGGCCGCTACCCGTTGAAAGGCCCGCTGTGTATTTCCACAAGGCCTGTGACAAAAACAAGCGCACACAACAAACGCCCCCCACAGTCAGCAACAAGGCTACAGCCAGCAAAAGGACACAGGTGAGACAACCAGCGTGGTGCCTGTAATACCTGACACCCTTGTCCGCGCCGGTGTCCGGCCACTGCCCTGCGCCACAGCTGCCCTCATCTGCCCTCATCTGCCCTCATCGGCCCTCATCGGCGTCAGAGCGCGTTCCTGTCCCCGGTCGCCAGCGCCAGCATAAAGTCCAGCTCCGCTGTCCCTGGGTGTTGCCATGGCCACAAAAACGCGGACAGTGATTCATCCGCCAGCGGTAACAGCGGGGCAGCGCTCCCCTCTCGTGAAAGGCGGCGCAACTCCTCATCAGATAACGACAGCAGGGGGAACAGGATGCCAATATCAAGGCCAGGGCTGCGCTCTTGTCCTGGTTCCTCCAGGGGCATGACAGCCAGGTGGGCCTCGTCAGATAAACAGGCGACAGACGACTGATGTTCCCCCTGGTGGGGCCACAAGGGCTGGCCATACGGGCCATAGTCGCCCTGCCCCGCCCCTGGCATCGCAGGGCCAGACGCTGTCTGGCCGCGGGCAAGGTCTGCGGCTGTCGGGCCCTCAGGCAAGTGCCAGAGTGTTTCGTCCGCAGGGGTGCACGCATATTCATGCCAGCTTGTCTGTGCGCGGCTGCCTGCACTTTCCTCTTTCGCCGGACCCGGGCCGGGGAATTTTTCGCTACGCGTGCGTAGCTGTCGGCGCAGCTGCCTTGCCACTACCTGGGCCTTGCTACCGTCCTTCTGCGGATCACCAGAAGGCTGGTCCCGGACAGCAATGCGCAGGGGCTTCATGCGGTGTTGGCCTGAACGGACTTTGGTGCCGTCCTCGTGCGAACAGACACCGGGCTTGGTGCGACTGTGGATGCTCAGGTGCCGGTACAGCTCACCGGCTTTCTTGTAGCTTTTGCCACAACCCTCATGTTGACAGACAAAGGTTTTTGGTGCGGTGTGCTGGCGTCGATGCCATGTCAGGCTGGCCGGATGGGCAAACGCTTTTGCGCAGTACGCCTGTGGACCTGCAAGACGCGGCTCGCCAGCCTGACGAGGTTGGCGTCCCCGAGCAGGCGGCGCGGCAGTGTAGTGCCTGGCGCGGTCCTTGCGTGGGTGACGACCGGGTTTGACTTCGACGTGATGACGCAGGTGAACGCCCAGATTGCTGGATTGGACAAACGCTTTTGCGCAGTCCTCGTAAGGACAGACAAAACGTTTGTCGCCGGCGTGACCGCGCAGATGCACTCTCAGGCTGGCGACATGGCGGAACCGGTTTCTGCAGTCCTCATGCGGACAGATAAAGGGTTGTTCACGGGTGTGGACACGCACATGCGCTGTGAGGTCGGCTGAACAGCGCAGCTGTTTGCGGCAGTCCTCGACGGGACAGACAAAACGCTGGTCGCCAATGTGGAGACGCAGGTGCTGCCTCAGCGAGCTCAAACGGCCGAAAGGCTTACAGCAATATTCGAAGGGACAGACAAAACGCTTGCCCGCGCCAGAATCACCCGGGTACGCCTGGAGCAGGGCAGCGCTGAAGCAGGACTGTGCGTTCTCCTGTGACGAAGTCCGCAATCTGGCCCTGGCATGCCAACGCAGGTGAACGCCAAGGTTGCCAGATTGGCCAAACCTGCGCGCGCAACCTTCATAGGGGCAGAGAAAGGGCTTGTTGCCGCTATGCCAATCCTGATGTCTTTTCGCGTCGCTGCGGGTAGCACTGCGCCTTGCGCACCCCTCTACCGGGCAAGCAAAAGGTTTTTTCCCCGTGTGCCGGTGCAGGTGCTCTTTTAACTTGTGGGGCCCTGAAAACGCTCTTCTACAGTGCTCCCAGCAGCAGACAAAGGATCTTTTCCCCGTACGGGAACGCTTGTGCTTTTGCTCAGTGCGGTTGGTAGTGCTGCGCTTGCCGCTGCCCTCCACCGTGAACATCCAGGGGTTTTCTTCAGTGTGCCTGAGCAGGTGCACCTGCAACTGGCTGGAAACCTCGCAGGATATGGGGCAGCCCTCCACCGGGCAAGCAAAAGGCTTGTCGCCATGCCTGAGCAGGTGCTCGTTCAAACTGCGGGCAGTAGCGAAGGATCTGGCACAGTTCTCCCGGGGACACGTAACGGCCTGTCCCACCGTATGAGAATGCCAGTGAACCTTCAGGTCCCAGGCACTGGCATACCGTTTGGTGCATCCCTCCCATGGACAGACATAAGGTCTTCTGGAGGTGCTATGGCTGTATTGTTGTCTGATCATATCTGGACCCTAAAAGCTACAGGACAAGGTCGCGAGCTGTTGTTATCAGGTGCCATTGGTAGGTGCAGCGCGAATCAGGGAGTGGATCAACGATGGATCATGGATACTGGCCACCGGCCACAGTCTCTTTGACACCCGGCCGCTGCTGCTTTGGTCAACGACAGACCCGGGCAGTCAACGCCCCTGAAAAATACGGAGAGAACCCTGCAAGGCCCGTCTTGTTGGCCAGCAAGCGCATCCCCCGTCCGCATGGGGACCATGAACGAAAGCCGGCACGACACAGCACAGACGCCCCAGTCCCTATTTTTTCCTCCCACCAGCGCGCTGGTGCTGTGCCTGCTGCTCAGGCGGCCCCGGTATGCCGGCTGCGGTTCGAACGGACGGTTGCGGCCTGGAGAAGCCCCTGATGTCTCCGCTGAACGGCACTGCCGAAGGGGCGTCCCGGGGCTGCTCGTCAGTGTCTTGCCATGGTCGGAGCAGCAAGGCGCGTGTTTCACCATCCAACGGCACGCTGTGCGTGACACCGGCGGCTGCACCCATCGGCTGTGCCAGCCGACACAGTTCTTCCTCGGCCAACGACAAGAGCGGAAGCAGGCCACCTGGCGCATGGCTGCTGCACGGCGGTCCCTGTTGTGGCGCGCCCGACGGCGTCGCCTGCAGGTGCCCTGGGTCAGCCAGACAGCTGACAGACACCGGGAACAGCCTGTGAGACGAGCGCCAGGTGTGCACATCGGTGCCCGGCATCCTCATGGCTGTGGCGGGGGACAGTTCACTCTGGCGACGGCCGACGCTGCCGCCCCCAGGCAAGCTGCGCCTTGCGTTTTGTGCGGGCCGGCAACCGACCCGGACAAAGCTTGTGCCGCGCTCTTCACCTGGCACGACAAAGGACGGTCTGCCGCTGCATCTGCTCACATGCAGGTGAAGAGCGCCTCTTGACTTGAACACTCTTGCACAGCCCTCACGCGTGCAGGCAAAGTCCCCCAGGCAGGCACGGCTGCGCAGGTGAACTTGCAATATGCTGGGTCGGGTGAACCTTTGTGCGCAGTTCTCCCGGGGACAGACAAAAGGCCTGACGCCCGTCTGTCCGCGCGGCTGGGCTGTCCGGACCCGCGACTGCATGAGTGATTGACGCCAGGCGTTGTAGGGAGAAAAGAAGAGTCTTTCTCCCGCGTGAAGGCGCAGGTGCTCCCGCATGCCTCTCTCGGTAGAGTAACGTCTGGTGCAGCCCCGGCGTGGGCACGCAAAGGTTTTTTGGCCGGTGTGGGTTGCCAGGTGCCGTTTCAGGGAGCTTGATTGCGCGTACTGTTTGCCGCAGTCTGCGTATGCACAGACAAAGGGCTTCTCACTGGCATGGCTACTCAGGTGCGTTTTCATGTTGCCTCTGGTAACACTTCGCGTACCGCAGTTCTCGTAAGGGCAGGCAAAGGGCCTGTCGCCCGTATGACGACGCCAGTGCTCCCTCATGTGGCTCGGGTGCATGAAGCGCCTGACGCAGCCCTCCCACGGGCAGACAAGGTGTTGGTCTTTGCTGTGTCTGCGCAGGTGCGCTTTCAGATTTTCTGTATTTTTGAAGCTTTTGGCGCAGTCCGCGACAGGGCAGACAGAAGGTGGCCTGCTGCTGTGAACCTGCTGATGTGATTTGAGTGTGTCCATACGCACGAACCGTTTGGCGCAGTCCCCGTAGCTACAGACAAAGGGTTTCGCGCCGGTATGGTAGCGCAGGTGTACCCTCAGGTTGCTCGCATCATAAAATCGCCTGCCACAAGCCTCCACCGGGCACAGCCGGACGCCCTCTCCGGTGTGCAGACGCAGGTGATACTTCAACCCCGTAGCCTTGGCAAACGGTTTTGCGCAGTACTCCCAGGGGCAGACAAAGGATCGGCTTTTTGTGTGACTGTACAGGTGCACGCTCAGACTCGCTGACTGCGCGAACCCTTTCCCGCAGTCCCCATATGAGCAGACAAAAGGCTTTTCACCCGCGTGGCTACGCAGGTGCGCCTTCAGGGCAACAAAGCTGGAACATCGTTTGACACAACCCTCCCGTGGACAAACCTCGCGCCGCTGTCTGAGGCCATGACAGCGCCAGTGTTCCGTCAGAGGGGAGCAGGATTTCACCTTTTTGTTACAGCAAGGAGACGGCCGCTGCCCTGCTTTTTTGACAGCAACGAATGGCGCGGCACCTTTCCTTTTGCCTGACCCACACAGTTCTCCTGCCGTGCGTTGCGTCTCAAGAGAAAGTCGCGATCTGGCGTGGTCTGTTGCTACAGGCTGCATAGGTATCAGGAATCAGAAAATGATCGACGGTCAGGGTGGGACAACAGGCACTGTCTGTATGATTCCTGACAAGGGGCACGCTTGTTGGCTCTGCTGTCCGGCGACAGGCCGTCCCCGGGTTCTCACAAGGATGGGCACAAGAGATTGCACACCAGATCACCAACGCCATACACACCAGCATCAATCGTAAGGCAGCGGACAGGGCGCAGCGCCAGACTGGCTGCGGTGCACACCCGCACAAGCGCGAGACGTTCCGGTCCGCATAGTGACTGTAAACAAAGGCTGCAAGAAAAAACACGCTCACAGGTTGGGACCGCATCCTCCGCTGCCACCAGCAGGCAGCTGTCGCACCGCAGCAGCCCTGGAGCACTGACAGGCGCCTGGGTGCGGCCTCAATCCTGATCAGAACGCGTTCATGTCCCCTGGCGATGGCAATGACGGAAAGTCACTGAAGTCCTGGGCCAGCGCGTCGGTACCCCACCATAAGGGCAGGAAGCTGAAACCTGACGCATCCTGCTGCGCCAGGCGGCGCAATTCCTCCCCGGACAGCGACAACAGGGGAATCAGACCCTCAGGATCCGGGTCTGGACCGCCCTGCTGAGTATGCGGCCCGCCCGAGGGTCTGACCAACAGGCTCCCTTCATCGGGCACCGGGACGACCGCCTCCACACTGGCCTGCCGGGGCCGCCGCCAGACCTGGCCACCGCAGGTCATCTCGCTGCCGGTGGCCGTCTGCTCACAGGGGACATCCCCACGCCTGCGGCTCACAGGACGGCGACATTCTTCTGCCACAGGAGAACGCTCAAGTTTACGCCTGCGAGCCCGGGTGCTGATTCCCGGGCCTGCCACCCTGCTGCTGCTCTTGTGGGTGTCCCGGTGAACATCCCGGGCCACTTTGTTCGGGAAGACTTTCCCGCAATCCTTGCATGAACAGACCCGGGATGCTGTTGCACCCCGGTTGTGGCGGCGCCCGGGGCACTCCAGCCGACCTCTTTTGCCATGCACTTTTGTGCAGGCCTGCCTGGGACAGACAAGATCTTGTTCGCGGGCATGCATGTGCAGGTGAGCTTTCAGGGGCTTCAGGTTCCAGAAAATTTTCAGGCAGTCATCGTATGAGCACACAAGAGGCTGTTTGCCGGCATGGGAACGCAGGTGCCGTTTCAGGTTGTTCCGGACAGCCCACCGCATGCCACAGCCCTCCAGCGGGCAGACAAAGGGCAGCTCTCCGGTATGCGTGCGCAGGTGCTGCCTCAGGGTGTCCGGGGCAGTGTATCGCCTGGTACAGCCTTCCCAGGGGCAGGCAAAGGGCCTGGCGCACGTATGTCTCAGGAAGTGAAGTTTGAGATGACCCGATTGCGTGAACGATCTGCGGCAGTTCTCGTCAGGACAGACAAAGAGCCGCTCGTCGGTATGGCAGCGCAGATGCCTGTGCATATTGTTCTTGAAAGCCCAACGCTTGCCACAGTCTTCCCACGGGCAGACAAAGGGCTTGGCGGCGTTGTGCAAACGCCGGTGCGCAACCAGACTCACGAAAAAGGAAAACTGCCTGGCGCAACCTTCACGGGGACAGACAAAGGGCTTGTTGCCGCTATGGGAATGCAGGTGATCCTTGAGGCCGCCCGCGCAACTATAGCGCTTTGCGCAGCCCTCCAACGGGCAAATAAAAGGCCTTTCTCCAGTATGGGCACGCAGGTGCCGCTGCAAGTTGGCACTCGCGGTGTACGCTTTGCCACACCCCTCCATCGGGCACACAAAGGGCTTTTCTCCAGTATGGGTACGCAGGTGGGTCTTCAGGAAACTCGTATCAGCGCATCGCCTGGCACAGCCTTCAACCGGGCAGACAAAGGGTTTTTCTCCGGTGTGAAAGCGCAGATGTCTCTTCAGGTTTCCTGAGGTAGAGCAGCTCTTGCCACAGCCTTCCCATGGACAGACAAAAGTTTTCTCTCTGGTGTCAGGTCCGGGCGGGGGGGGCATCAGTAACTTCTCTTTTTTGCGCCCCCGGTATGCGCCCCTGGTTTCTTCCCTGACAGCAACGGGCTGGCGGGCGCGCCGACTTCCGGGTGCCCCGCACCGTACCTGGACTCTTGTTTCCGCCACCAGGCCAGCTTGCGCGCTGGTGCACTCTTGTGTGGCAGGCAATTTTGTGACAGGCAATATAGGCATCGGGCATCTGAAAACTGGGCAACAGTCGCACTTGGACAACAGCGTCAATGCGTATGACATCGACAGTCAACAACCTTGTTACTACCCGTGTCCGGCCATCATGCCAACACCTGTTCGCACTGGCAGTCCTGTTGACATCCTCCCCGCCCTGAAAGACGGGGCTTGCCGCGCACCGGGTCAGGACAAGTCGATATTCTCGCTGGAGGGCAACAGCGAAAAGTCCAGAACCCGCTCCGCCATGCCCTGCCATGGTCGCAGCAGCAAGGGAGCGACATCCTCCTTGAGCATCAGTGCCGGACCCGGGGTAACAAAAGCCGGCGCCAGCGGTTGTGCCAGGCGGTCCAACTCTTTGTCAGCCAGCGACAACACGGGAATCAGGACACCGGAACCCGGACACACGCCGCCCTTGTGTGACCGGCCCGCTTTAGCGCCAGGGACCTGGCTGCATTCCTGGCGCCAGCCGACCAGCGGCTTTGCTCGGGCATGAGAACCCAGGTGCCTCTTCATATGGCACCGGTAACTCCAGCGCTTGCCACAGCCCGGCTGGGGGCACACAAAGGTTTTTTCGTTGGTATGCAAGCGCAGATGCTGCTTCAGGGTGGCCGCGTCGGAACAGCGCCTGGTGCAACCCTCCCAGGGACAAACAACGAACTCATCGCCGGTATGCCAGCGCAGGTGCCTTTGCATGTTCCACAGGGCCGCAAATCTCTTGTCGCACCCCTCCTGCGAGCAGGCAAAGGGTTTTGCGCCAGTGTGCCGCAGCAGGTGCAACGTCAGATTTCCGGCCGAACTCAACCGGGTCCGGCAGTCCTCGTGTGGGCACACAAAGGGCTTGGCACCGGTATGGCAATGCAAGTGTGCCTTGAGGTGCCAGGCGGAAGAAGTCCGCACTGGGCAGCCCTCCAACGGACACGCAAAGGGCTTTTCTCTCCTGTGACTGTGCGAATTCAGATGTCGCCTCAAGCTACTGCGGTCACCATATCTCTTGTCGCAGCCTTCCCACCAGCAAACAAAGCGCCTTGCTCCGGCGTGGCGATGCAGATGCGCTGTCAGGCCAAGGGACTGGGCGAACTGTTTGCCGCACTCTTGCCAGGAGCAGACAAAGGGTTTTTCTCCGGTGTGCGTGCGCAGGTGTTCCTTCACATTGCTCGTGCAAGGCAAGCGCCTGGCGCACCCCTCCCCTGGACAGACAACGCCGCCTGCCCGGGTGTCATGGTCAGGCGGGTGTCTGACCTGTCTGGTGCGGGCGGCAGCTTTTTTTCCGGGACCTGGAGGCGGACACACCATGGCTTGCCTGCCCCCAACGGACCGGCGGACGCGCCGGTTGTCTCCTGAAACGCAGCCGCCCCCTGCTGATGTTTCCGGCTCAGGATGAAGACGCAACCTCTTGCGATGTTTTGTTACGGGCAACATAGGCATCAGGAATCAAAGATTCATCAGCAGAGGGCGTTGGACAACAGCACCACCGCGCATGACGCCGGGAAGCCAGCCGGCTGGTCAGTGCCGCTGTCCGACCGCCGCCCCCCCGGCATCTGTTTTGACATCCTCCGTGAACGGCAGCCCCAGCGACAAGTCCTCGGTCAGTGGCTCTGAGCCCTGCCATGGCCGCAGCAACGCGGAAAGTGACTCACCATTGAGCAATGCCGGCGGGCTCTGCACGGCAGGAGCCGCTCCCGTCGGGTGTGCCAGGCGGTGCAACTCTTCCTCGGAAAACGCCAGTATGGGAAACCAGGCTCTGCTGTCTGCTGGCAAGTGCCCCTCTGCTTCCTGCGTCTGCACGAGCGGGTGAACCTTCAGGATGCGTCTGGCGGGCAAAACTGTTGCGCCGCCCCTGTGGGCATGGACAGCGGCCCCTGTGGCCTGATGAAGGCACCTGTGGCGGTGCAGGCCACGTCTGTACCGGTATGCCTTTCCACAGCCCTCACGCAGGCAAACGAAGGCCTTGCTTTCAGCATGGCAACACAGGTGCCGTTTCAGGGCGCCAAAGTGCGAAAAGCTTTGTGCGCAGCCCGCATGGAAACAGGCAAACGACCTGGATTGCGTATGCTCGCGCAGGTGCTCCATCAGTCTGGCTGCGGCAATATACCGCCTGGGACAGCCCTCCTGCGGGCAGGTAAAGGGTTTTTCGACGGTGTGCAGGCGCAGGTGAGCTTTCAGACTGTCAGCCTGGGCGAACCTTTGGGCGCAGTACCTGAATGAACAGACAAAGGGCCTGGCGCCGGAATGGCAACGCAGGTGCCTCTTCATATTGTGCAGGATGGAGTAGCGCTTGTCGCAACCCTCCATAGAGCACGCAAAAGGTTTTTCACCGGAATGGCGGCGCAGGTGGATTGTCAGACTGCCGGATTGGGTGAACATTTTTGCGCAGTCCTCATGGGGACAGACAAAGCTTTTTTTCGCGGTGTGGCTGCGAATATGCACGGTCAGATTACGTGCAGCAGCCACCCGTTTTGCGCAGTGCTCCCAGGGGCAGACAAAGACATTGGTACGGGTGTGACTACGCAGGTGTACCTTCCTGCTGCTCCGGGCGGTGTACCGCCTTGCACAGCCCTCCCATGAGCAGACATAGCGTTTGGTGCCGGAGTGAAAACCCAGGTGCCTCTTCATGTTACTCGGATCAGAAAATCTTTTGCCGCAGCCCGCCCATGGGCAGACAAAGGCTTTTTCTCCAGTGTGACAACGCAGGTGCGCCTTCAGGCTGACGCAATGGCTGAAGCTTCTCCCGCAATCAGCGTATGTGCAGACAAGCGGCTTTGCGCCGGTGTGACAACGCAGGTGGTCCTTCAGGTGGGTTGCGGTCGCGCAGGATTTTGCGCAGCCCTCCCAGGGGCAGATAATCGCTCGCGCACCGGCGTTACAACGCGGCCGACACCGGACCTGACCGGCTCCCGCCTTCCTCCATTTTTCGCAAGCAGGACGCGGGGATGTCATCTCTTTTTTGGCAGCAGCGCGCTGCCGGACGCGCCTGCCGTCTCCGGCTGCGCAAGATCCGTTTTCTGTTGGTTCCGGCACCAGGCAAGGTCGCGACCTGGCGCCATATCTTGTTGCAAACAGCTTGGGCATCGGGGAGCAGAAAGTGATCAAGAGTGCCGGTTGGACCACAACAACACTGTGTATGAACCTGATAACCAACAACCTTGTCGGTGCTGCTGTCCCACCGCTGGCCGGCGACAGGCTTGCCCTGCGTTGTCATGAAGAAGGGAAAGAGGGCAAATACACTCTGTCCCCAACCACTCCCACCTGCGCCCTGCCATAGCCACAGCAGCACGGAAAGCGCCTCAGCATTCAACCTCAGGGCCCCTTCTGCCGTGACGCTGGCCGAGGCGGTCCAACTCTCCCTCGGCGAGCGACAGTATGGGAAGCAGGGCACCGGGAGCCAGGCGCGGACTGCGTCCCGGATTCTGCGGCCCGTCACCCACAGGACAGACGACAAACGACAGGGTTTCCTGCTGGTACAACCGCCCGGTCTGGCCACCGGGAGTCCAACCCTCAATGCCCATGCCAGGCAGCGGATGTAGCTGGCCATGGAAGATATCCCCGACTCTGTTGTCAGGAGGAAGGCACCAGCGCTCCTGGTTCACAGGCACCGGCTGCTGTACATACCCGGGTGCCCTGGGACCAGGGCGCAGGTCGACGCCAGCGCGAGAGCAGAGCCTGGGGGCTTGCCGGCCCTGGCTGCCCAGTCGCCGCCCCGGACTCTCACGCCGTAACAAGGCTTGGGCACGGCTGCGCCCCGGACGAACAAAAGGCGGGTTTCTCATGGGAGCTTTCACGATGGCTTGTGGGGGAGAAGCCTCTTCAGGGTCATTGTGTGGACCGACAAGGGTGGCTGGCAGACCCTGGTGATGCATACGCGTGTGTTTGTTCAGGCCAGCTCTGCGGGCATACATTTTTTCGCAACCTTTATACCAGCAGACAAAGGGCGCTTTGGCAGTGTGCAGGCTCAGGTGAGTGACCAACTGCCGCATTTCGGCGAAGACGCTTGCGCAGTATTCGTGGGGACAGACGAAGCACCTTGCGCCCGTGTGCCAGTTCATATGACATGTCAGGCTACGGTAATCGGCGAAGTCTGATCCGCAGTTCTCATAGGGACAGGCAAAGGGGTTTGCGTTGCCATGACTGAGCAGATGCGCCTTCAGGTTCACCGAGGATTTGCACCGCCTTGTGCAGCCCTCCCAAGGGCAGGCAAAGGGCCTTTGTCTGGTGTGCCGACGCAGGTGAGCCCGCAGGGTGCTGGGGTGCGAAAAGGCTTTTGCGCAGTTCTCCCAGGAGCAGACACAAGGTTTTTCGCCGGTGTGACAACGCAGATGCGCTGCCAGACTTTCGGCATGGGCCAGGCGTTTGCCGCACGCCTCGCGCGGGCAGAAAACGGCTTTTGCGGCGCTATGGAAACGCTGGTGCCTCTTCATGGTGTGCTCGACAGCGTAGCGTTTTGCACAGTTCTCCACGGGGCAGACAAAGGGTTTGTTGCCGGAGTGAAGCAGCACATGCAGCCGCAGTCCGGTCGAACGGGAGAACCGCTTCCCACAGTGCGCGTGGGGGCAGACAAAAGGCCTTTGGTTACGGTGGCCGCGCAGATGCCTTCTCATGCTGCAGGCGTTGGCGTATCGCTTGCCACAGCTTTCCCATGAGCAGACCCAGGGTTGTTTTTCCTTGTGATTGTCCAGATGCAAGGCCCATCTGTCATGACGTGCGAACTGTTTTGCGCAGTGCTCGTACGGGCAGACAAAAGGCTTTTCCCGGCTGCGACAAGCACCGCGCTCCTTCAGGCGTTGGGCGTGTACGGCTGTGCCGCCTTCCGGTGGGCAGGCACAGGCTGCTGCTCTGGCGTTACGACTGAGACGGCGTCTGCTCAGACCCGGTCCTGGTGTTCCCCCTTCCGGGGAATCTGGCGACGCGCTGTCCTCTTTCTGGTTCTGGTTCTGGCGGCGAGCAACCAGCAGTCGGACAGAGCTGCGTTCTCCTGCCCTGGCAAGGGCGCGTGCCTTTGCGACCGGCTCGCGTCGGCGGCGGGTTCTGGATTGATCTGTTGTTACAAGAGAGATGTTCATCGGGCGTCGGAGAATGGCCAGGGGCGCAGCTTGGACCGCCGGTACAGTGCGATTGATGCCGGACTCCCAACCAGCTTGTCAGCGCTGCCCTCCGGCCCTTGCCCGGCAGCAGCCTGCACCCGGTGCCTGGCAGCAGGCTGCGGTTGCTGCTGCGAAAGTGAAACGGGAAAAGCGCAACGCACCCTGCGTCATCTTCACAGCCCTTGCCAACACCACCAAACTTGCGCTGCCGCTCAAGGCCCTGCCCCCTGCATGCCACTGCAGTTTGAACCTGCTCCTTCATCTTCTCCCTGTGAACGACACCAGCTCACTCATTCATCTTCAAAGGCTTGCGGGATACGGCCAGGCGATTTTTGGGGATCCACCACTGGGGGCGGCAATTCATGCAAGCTGAGCTCACGGATTCTGGAAGTATTTAACAGCCGGTGTTCCCGGCGCGCCCCTCTTGACGCGCCCCCTCTTATGGTCGGCTTCTTCTTTTGTAACTCGCCATTCGGCGCAGACTACCTTCATGGCCCCAACCCCGGCTCAAGCGCGATGCCCGCAGACCTGGGCGCAATGAGAGGCGTGATGAGGGGCCCCCTGGAGCTGGAAGTTTCCTTTT
>MPMQ01000083.1 GCA_002238585.1 Kistimonas sp. bin40
AACAGCCGCTGGGACAACGGAGGGCCTGTCACTACAGGTCTGGGCCCCATGTATTGCCATGGACCTCTATCAATGAGGCCTTCAGTCTCCTTCAAGTCAATCCTGGGCGCGCTCTGGAGAGCGCTGAGATTCTATGGAGCAGATACAGCAAGGAGGCGGCTTGCTCTGTGCGTATAGCCCATCTCAAAGCCCGAGCTCTATTGCAACTCAACAGATCTGACGACTGTGTTGCGTTTATCAGTTCCCTTGAGGAAGGGATACAAAATGACAAAAGGCTGTTGATGAGCAAAGGGATCGCCTTACAAACCCAAGGTCGACTCAGCGAAGCTTTGACGCTTTTCCAGCATCTCCATGCAGCCCACAGGGCAACCGACAGGGAGCGCAAGCTTCATGGCCTGGCCCTTGGCAGGCTGCTCCAGACGATGGGAGGAGCAGACAATCTTGAACGGGCGCTGGCCATTTTTACGCAGCTGCGCACCCAGGCCGCTCAGCGAAGAGAGAATACTCCCTGCGATGACAAGACCATTGAATTAGCCATTGGCAGGCTGCTCCAGACGATGGGAGGAGCAGACAATCTTGAACAGGCACTGGCCATTTTTACCCGGCTGCGTGCCCAGGCCGCCCAGGAAAGGAAGAACACCCCCTGCGATGATACAGACATTGAGCTAACCCTTGGCAGACACCTCCAGATCATGGGGGGCGCGGACAATATGGAAAAGGCTCTGGCGATTTTCAGCCGGTTACGCACCCGGGCCGCCACAGGGAAAGTCGATACTGCCTGCGATGACAAGAATATTGAGCTAACCCTTGGCAGGCACCTCCAGCTCATGGGGGGCGCGGACAATATGGAAAAGGCTCTGGCGATTTTCAGCCGGTTACGCACCCGGGCCGCCAAAGGGAAAGTCGATACAGCCTGTGATGACAAGAACATTGAGCTAACCCTTGGCAGGCATCTCCAGATCATGGGGGGCGCGGACAACCTGGATCGGGCGTTGGCCATCTTTACCCGGTTGCGCACTCAGGCTGCCAAAGGCTTGCCGAATACCCCTTGTGATGACAAGGAGATTGAGTTGGCTCTTGGCAGGCTTCTCCAGATAATGGGAGGCACAGCCAATCTGGAACGAGCCCTGACCATCTTTACCCGGTTGCGCACCCGGGCTGCCAAAGGCAGGGAGAATAGCCCCTGTGATGACATGGAAATTGAGCTGGCTTTTGGTCACCACCTCCAGATCATGGGAGGAAAGGACCGTCTGAAACAAGCGCTGGCTATCTTCACCCGACTGCGCAGCCGGGCTGCCAAAGGACAAGTCGACACGCCTTGTGATGACAAAGGGATAGAGCTGAGTTTGGGGTCCTGTTTTCTCAAGATGGAGATGTGGCAGTCGTTTGATGAACTGCATTTTGAGAAACGGCTGTTTCAAGGATTTGAACCGCAGTTATTGTTGAGTTTGCGTTCGTTCAATGAACTGCTGGGTGTCATGACTATTACTCCAGAGCATCTTACTCCGGAGCATCTTACTCCAGAGCATCTTACTCCAGAGCATCTGACGCTTCTGGGAAAGGCGCTCGGTCATGCAGCTCTTGCAGCAGAAGCAAGCGGAGGCACCAACGCTTCCTGCCTCAGTCAGCTGGCGCATTGCTTTCGTCTGTTGTCATTCTGGCCGATAGCCATTCTGCAAGCTCTGGAGATCCAGCCGCAAGAACCGGAGGAGTTCAAGACCAGAGCCAAATCTCTCTTTGCGAAGGCCTATAAGATCGAACCCGGTCGGCAACTCCTGCATCCAAACCAACCCTGGCGAGAAACGGAGCGGGCGTTCAGGGCGCGGCTTGTGCAGTAAAACAGCGGTGCCAAGTATTCGTTTTTCCCATGAGTGACTGGATAGCATGAACATTTCTTCAGAGCATCTGACGCTTCAGGGAAAGGCGCTCAGTCATCCTGTTCTTGCAGCAGAGATAAGCGGCGGCACCGACGCTTCCTGCCTTGCTCAGCTGGCACACGGCTATCGTCTGTTATCTTGCTGGCCGAGGGGCATGATGGAGGCTCTGGGCATCCATCCGCAAGAACCGGAGGAGTTTACCACCGGGGCCCGCTATCTCTTTGAAAGGGCCTGGAAAATTGAACCTCATCGGCAACATCTGGATCAAGATCAATCCTGGCGCGACAAGAAACAGGCACGCCAAGTCCGCCTTGCACAGCAACCTGCTCGCGTTGAGAGAGCAGGGGGTGTGCTACCTGTGGACTGGAGAGCTGGATGCCTCAGCGTAGAGGTGTTGTCTCGACCTCTTCATGGGACGAGGGCCCTCCCGCTCCTCCCCCCTCCTGATATTGTCTGACAGTCATGCCCATCATTCTGATCAATTTGCCATGAAAAACTCTTCTACTGCGGTCCATACAGGGGTGTGTATCGGCTGTGGGCTCGATCTGTTGGAAATGCCGGATTTCGTCAGAAGCGGTCATTGAACATCTGCCCAAGCCTCATTCCGCGTGACAAGGCAGTGTTTGTGTCTTCTACCCTGGTAGTTTTCCAGAGGCCGCCAAGGCTGGTCCCTGCCGCATCACTTGAGTTATGACAATCAACTTGATCGAAAAAACAGGCCAGCCTGCCTTGTATCTCCCCAAACGGAACGGGGTGCAGACAGGTTGCTCACTGGGAGAGTATGCGAACCATGTATCCATCAGGTCACTGCGGGAGCGGCGGGCGTCATGGCCGTCCTTCCGATTCACACCATCTGCCATCCGGCCGGCACGCGGCGCCATTGGCTCCTGATGCGTCCCTGCCGGGGGGGCCTTTCCATCAGGGAAGCAGCAGAGCTCAGCAACAGCGGCCACTGAACCTGCGAGAGGTGCTGCTCTACGGGACGCCCCGAGGTGGAGTCTCGCGCGCTGATGTTGATCATGCCTTCCGGCTGCTGCCCATCAACCCCCAGGGTGCACTGGCGAGCGCTGAACTGCTTTTGACCAGCCATGGCCAGGATGTTTCCTGTGTTCCTGTCGTCCAGATCAAGGCCCGGGCTCTGTTTCAACTCAACAGATTCGACGACTGTATTGCATTTATCAATTCCCTTGGAACAAACATTGCAAACGACAAAGGACTCCTTCTGTGCAAAGGGAGAGCCTTGCAGGCCCAGGGTCTGCTCAGCGAAGCTTTGCCCATTTTTCAGCATCTTCATGCCAACCACGGGAGAACTGCTCAAGATCGCAAGGTTCATGGCCTGGCCCTTGGAAGGCATCTTGCGCTTATGGAGAGCCCGGACCATCACCAGCAGGCGCTGGCCCTCTTTACCCAGCTACGCACCCAAGCCGCCCGGGGACAGGTGGATACCCCCTGCGGTGACAAGGATATTGAACTGGCTCTTGGCAGGCAGCTCCAGAAAACAGGGGGAGCAGACAACCTTGAAAAAGCGCTGGTCATTTTTACGCAGCTACGCACCCAAACTGCCGGCGGGAGGCAGGACACCCCCTGTCACGACAAGGACATAGAGGTCACACTGGGGCGGCACCTCGAGATAATGGGAGGGATAGACAATCTGAAAAAGGCATTGGCCATCTTCACCCGGCTGCGTACCCAAGCGGCCGGCGGACAGGAGAACAGGTCCTGTGGTGACAAAGATCTTGAGCTCTCCCTTGCCAGACTTCTTCAGCGCACAGGAGGCACAGACAACCTCGAACAAGCGTTGGTCATCCTGACCGCATTGCGCACCCGGGCCGCACACGGGAAGAAGGATGTTCCCTGTAATGACACGAACATTGAACTCGCCCTTGGCCGGCATCTCCAGCTACTGGGAGGTCCGCATAACATGGAACAGGCGTTGGCCATCTTTACCCGGTTGCACAGTCTGGCCACCAGCGGTGGGGAGAATAGCCCTTACGAGGACAAGGACAAGGACAAGGACAAGGACAAAGATATTGCACTCAGCCTTGGCAGGCACCTCCAGATGATGGGGGGTAAAGACAACCTGGAAAAGGCACTGGCCATCCTTACCCGGTTACGCACCCGGGCCGCCAACGGCAGGGAGAGTAGTGATGACAAGGCCATTGAACTCACCCTTGGGCGGCATCTCCAGATCATGGGAGGGAGAGACAATCTGGAGCAAGCGCTGGCCATCTTCACCCGGCTGCGCACCCGGGCGGCGGGCGGACGGGAAAACACGCCCTGTGATGACAAGGAGATTGAACTGGCCCTTGGCAAGCTTCTTCAGACCATGGACGCGGTGAACAACCAACAGCAGGTGCTGGCGATCTTTACCCGGCTGCGCACCCGGGCGGCCGGAGGCGTGCCCCATACCCCCTGTGATGACAAAGACATTGAGCTGGCCTTGGGCAAGCTTCTTCAGACCATGGGGGGTGTGGACAACCGACAGCAGGCGCTGGAGATCTTTACCCGGCTGCGCACCCAGGCGGCCGAGGGCAGGGAGAGTAGTGCTGACAAGGATATTGAGCTGGCCCTTGGCCGGCATTTCCAGAGCATAGGAGGGAGAAGCCATCTGGAACAGGCGTTGGCGATTTTCACCCGGCTGCGCACCCGGGCGGCAGGAGGCTTGGCGAACACGCCCTGTGATGACAAAGAGATTGAGCTGGCCCTTGGCAGACTTCTTCAGATCCTGGGGGGTGTGTACAACCAACAGCAGGCGCTGGCCATCTTTACCCGGCTGCGCACCCGGGCGGCAGGAGGCTTGGCGAACAGGCCCTGTGATGACACGGACATTGAACTGGCCCTTGGGCGGCATTTCCAGAAAATGGGAGGGAGAGCCAATCAGGAGCGGGCACTGGCGATCTTTACCCGGTTGCGCGTCCAGGCTGCGGGCGGGCAGGCAAACACCCCCTGTGACGACAAGACTATTGAACTGGCGCTCGGCATGCTCCTTCAGACCATGGGGGGCCTGGACAACCTGAAAACGGCACTGGCCATCTTTACCCGGTTGCGCAGCCTGGCAGCAGACGGGAAGGAGGATGTGCCCTGTAATGACCAGTCTGTTGAGCTGGCCCTTGGTCTCTTGCTCCAGACGATGGGAGGCATCGACAACCTGGAACAGGCACTGACCATCTTTACCCGGTTGCGCACAAAGGCCGCCAGGGGACAAGCAGACACCCCCTGTGATGACAAGACCATAGAATTGATCCTTGCTCGGCATCTCCTGATCAGGGGAGGCAGGAACAACATGGAACAGGCACTGGCCATCTTGACCCGGCTGCGCACGCAAGCCGCCCAGGGCCTGCCGGACACGCCCTGTAATGACCGGAGTATTGAAATGGCTCTCGGCATCTTGCTCCACACGATGGGAGGCACCGACAACCTGGAACAGGCACTGACCATCTTTACCCGGTTGCGCGCCCGGGCTGCAAACGGGAACAAGGATACGCCCTGTGATGACAAGGAGGTTGAGCTGGCCCTTGGTAGACATCTCCAGCTAATGGGAGGAAAACACATGGAACAGGCGTTGGCCATCTTTACCCGGTTGCGCACCCAGGCGGCCGGAGGTGTGCCCGATACCCCCTGTGACGACAAAGACATTGAGCTGGCCTTGGGCCGCCATCTCCAGCTCAGGGGAGGCAAGGAGAATCTGGAACAAGCACTGGCGGTCTTTACCCACCTGCGCACTCAAGCTGCCAGGGGCAAGGAGGACACCCTTTCTTGCTGTGACAAGAAAATCGAACTGAGCCTGGCGTCATGTCTCCTCAAGATGAGGATGTGGCCAGAGTTTGATGCACTGCAGCTCGACAAGCGGCTGTTGCCAGGCTTTGAACCAGAGCTGATGTTGAGTCTTCGTTTCTTCAATGAACTCCTGGATGTTGTGACCTTTTTTCCAGAGCATCTGACGATTCTGGGAAAATCACTGCGTCACGCGGCTTGGGCCGCAGAGCTGAGTGGCGGCACCAATGCCTCCTGCCTCAGTCAGCTGGCACAGGGATTTCGTCTGCTCTCCTGCTGGCCGCAAGCCATGCGGCAGGATCTGGGCATCTGGCCGCAAGAGCCGGATGAATATATAAACAGGGCCAAGTTTCTCTTCGACAAGGCCTACCAGACAGATCCTCATCGGCAACAGCTGGATCACGACCAAGCCTGGCGTGACAAGGAGCAGGCACTCCGGGCCCGGCTGGCGCAGCAAAGGCACTGTCGCTGAACAAACAGGGCCTGCGCTTCCTGTGGACTGAAGAGGGGATGCTTCAGCCCAGCTGAGTTTGATCTTCCTTGTTAGAGGCTCACAGGGATAGACACTCATCCCCTGGTCCTCCTGGTAATGTCTGACAGTCATGCCAATCATTCTGACCCATTCGGCATGAAAAACTCTTCTACTCAAGGTCCACTCGCAGCTGCTCATCGGCGGTGGGCCCTATCTTCATGGCCAAGCCCTGGCCCGTCTGCTCCAGAGAATGCGAGCCTCGTCATCTTGACGGGACTCCTTGCCGGCACATGGACACCATCAGTTTCCTTGCGCCGGGCGATCCAGCAAGCCGGATATTTTCCTGCCAACCCACAGCCCCATTTTTGCTCCACGGAGACCACCCGCCATGCCAAAAACAAAACCACTGATATAAGGCATCACCAAAAAATCAGGTCGCTGCTGAACAATCTCTTCCCGGAAAATGAGTGACGGCAGATTGCCAAAAGCAAAGCCCGCCACCAACCCACAGTAGCTGCCACACCAGACTCCTGTCATGTAACAAGCCCACTCTATGCCTCGTTGACATAGGGTCTTGTTTCTTCGCATCCTGTTGCGGACCGGTGAACTGACAGCATCCATGTCACCGGAACTGACGGCTGCCCCGGTACGCGATCTGCCAGGATCTGGAGCTGCCGGAATCACATCGGGCTCGACCACAGGTCTTCGCTTTACCGATTTTCTCCCCAGATATCCACCGCCCTGCTCCGGTGTTGCGGTGGTGCTCAAGCCCGCCCGCTCTGCCAGCATCTGGCCCCAGCTTCTGCTGTCCGAATCGCGTAGCCATTCAATGAATCCATGAAAGGCCTGATCGTCTTTGGTTCGCAACATGCTCAGTATCTGCTCCATCTTCTGAACGCTGTCCGACTGTCGCTGGACCCGACTGACTTCATGGCTCTCGAGAAAACCACCTTCGTCTTTGTGAAGTTTGAACTCCATGCTGTCATCCACCAGTACGTACTGGCAGAGAGACGATGCAAGACCATCAAGGGCTTCCCGATAGCCCGCACACAGGGTATCGACAGGGGGAGCCTGTGCGCAGTCCCGACCTGTCGCTACAGCGGAACGGGAATAATCCTGGCTCTGTACAGGGGCGGCAACAGGATTCATAAGTTCCTCCTCTTTTGAAGCCTTGCGTAACATCAACTGCGACCCTGGAACATATGCGCCTCCAGAGCCTTTCCCGTTGGACAGCAATCGAGGAAAACTGTTCCAGCAGGCCCTGCGTCTACCAGACGCAGGGCCTTGCCTGACAGATGCTGCGGCGCAAGCACCTCTCCAGCAAAACCACAGCGCCAGCAAAACCACAGCGCCAGCAAAACCACAGCGCCAGCAAAACCACAGTGCCTGCCCAGACAACCGAGCCTCTCAAGTCGGGTCAGGGTACCCCGCCAGGAAACAGCCTGCGAAGAAGAGGGAATGGTGCCCGAGAAAGCGTCCCGAATCTTTGCCCCGGCGGGCTATACAGCAAGTCCACTATCTCCCTGCCAGCCCACTCACCGAACATAAGGCTTTTCCCAGGACCCCCGTCTTTTCCCAACCAATACAACCACCACATGTTACCGCCAATAAGTACAGATACGAGAGGAACATCCTCATCAACAGCGATTCTTATAAATTTGCGGAAAGCCAGCCCCGCCACACAACCGCCGCTCAAAGCGAGCACAACGCCTGCCGCAAAAGCACACTTTTGTATGGCTGCATGACATGCGGTGTGGCGTATCCTCAGGCTCCTTCTCGCCAGCCTTCTTATAGCCGGATTGGCAGCCAACCCCAGCTCACCGGGGATACCCGTTTCCTGCTCACTCGACCTGCTGGGCTCAAGAGCTGTCTGTGCAACTTTCGCCCCGGCCAGAGCCCTTTGCCTGACCGGCTCAGCCCCCAGGCATCCGTCGTCCTGCTCCAGTGCGGCTGCCCCGCTCAGCCCAGCCTGTTCTGCCAACGCCTGCCCCCGGATCCTGTCCCCGGAGTCGCAGCGTCTCTCACCCAATCCATCAACCGCCTGATGGTCTTTGGTCCACAGGGCTCTGAGTATGTCCCTCATGTTCTGGACGCCGGCCGGCTCCTGGTGGACCTGACGGGCTTGACACCTGTTCAGACGAAGGCTGCCAGCCTTGCCACGCCTGAGCTCCATGCAGCGCTCGGCCAGCAGGTACTGGCCGAGCGGCCATTCGGACTGCCCCAGGACTTCCCGAGAGCCCGCACACCTGATCCCGGCGGCGCGCGTCTGTGCGGCATCATTGCCTGTCTCTGGCGAAGAGCAAGACAAACGTTGACCCTGTATAGAGCCGGTGCCTACAGCATGCATGACATCCCCCTGCTGGAAGTCGGTACTTGAAGCATGAGCTCCGGCCCTGGAGCGAGCGCTGAGCGCACGCACTTTAGCGGCGTCTTCTCCATTGGGGTACCTTGGATAGCGGCGCTCAAGAAGAGTTCCCACACGCCTGCCCTCTTGCCAGACAAACGCATGCCCTTTTCAGACATGCGCTGCACCAGCGACACAATCAAAGCCAGCCCCCCACCGCTTTCCTGCCGCGACCCGACTGCAATGAATGAACTCTCAAGGCACAAGCAAGTCCAAGGTCGGCAGCCTTGTATGGGAAGACCAGTATGGGAAGACCAGTATGGGAAGACCAGTATGGGAAGACCAGGGAATCAACGACAAGGACGCAGCAATCCAAAAACAGACCTCAAGCAGAAAAAAAGAGGATCATCATGCACACACTCCCCACCTGTAGCCTGACTACAAGTTGCCAGTCGTCAGAGCCGGGCGATCATCCCTCATCGCCGTCGGCTGCAACAAGCAGTTTCTCTCCTGCCAGCTTGAAGCGGAATGCTGGACCTGCTGCGCACTTTGGCCAGTCGGCATCACTTCAGCGTCACGCCCCTGCGCTACGCGACCCCGGACCCTTCTCCCGTGACAGATTCACGGACACCATAGCCCCCTGGATGAGCAAATTCGATGGCAGCCAGGTGCGGGAGCTGGAGTCTTGCACCGGCCCCGCTTTCCCCGGGCTGCTGCATACAATCCTGGGCACCCAGCTGCGCGAGGCCCCCGGACTCAAGATGGAGCCGTGCAAGGTTTTTGCTCAACCACCGGGAACCGGACCGGAACACTTCCTGCTCAGGGTGGCTCCGGAGCGCTTTGAGCTGCTGAAATTACCACCTGCGCCGCCTTGTATGACCAATAGCCCGGCACCAGCCTGTCAGGGGAAATACGCGTCCACCGCCTTTGAGAACACCCATGAGAAAAAATACCTGAACGACAGCGTTTGTCTGGCGCCGAATCACAAAAGATTGGCCAGGCTACGTTTTTCAAAAAGAATGCTGGTCTACGAAGCCCTGCCGGACGGCAGCTGGCGGCCAGAAGTGCTCCGCCACAACCCTGCCTCTCCATCGGTTCGTGATGCTGCAGACTCTTACGCGCTGTGCATGCAATGGCATAGTCGCCAGGGGGGGCCCATCCGCATCGCTTTGTGGAGCCCCTGCAGCCAGTATCTGTGCACACTGGTATCCGCCAACGACGCCAGCCTGTGGGCCCGGTCTGAGGAAGGCCACTGGGAGGAAGTCATCCAGGAATGCACTGATTTCGTGCTGGGTGATGTCTTTTTCAGCCCTGATTCCCGCTCTGTCATTCTGAACGGAAGACATTATTCTGAGCCCATGTTTTCCTGCTGGTGGTGTCAGGCGGACGGCCGCTGGGTGCAACATTCAACACACAGCCTCCCCCCCACACAGGCCACCACCAGCAGCTGTGTGTTGACCAAGGCTGTATTCAGCCATGACAGTCGAACTCTGGCATTGTTACTGCAGGAAGATATGCAGGTTCAGATATGGTGTCGGACGGAGCAAGGCATCTGGATCCATCAGGCAGCTTTACCAATAGACTTTCTGGATGACAAGGATCCGTCCCGGCCAGAAAATATACGTAACGCCATGACAAGAAATGGTTTTGAAGACATGACTTTCAATAGCCATGGGCAGCTGGCTATAGCGACCGAACTGCGCCCCCTGGCCCGTGACAATGATGCCGACACCGCTGACAGTGAAGACAGCCATGTCAGCGATTCCAGTGATTCCAGTGAAAGCCGGGAAATGCTTTCAGGGCTGTTGCATCTGCGTCACGGGATCGCCATCTGGTCCCCTTCCCGCCACGGCTGGAAAAAGCAGGAACAGCTTGTCGTTGAGGAAAAGAAAGAGTGCCATGTCCATGGCGGCGCCAGCCCATTGAGGCTGCTGTTCAGTCCCGACGGCCGTATTCTGGTAGCCCATCATGACGACTGCAAACGCATGAAGGCATGGTGCCTGGTGCCAGATCAGGCGCCAACAGGTTTGCACCGTCGGGCGGCCTGGGACCGCTGCTATCGTCACAGAAACGGCTTTCCCATGAACGATTGACGAGGCCTCGGCCTCAAGCGTCAGCCCCCGTGAGGCCCTCATGAGGAAAGTACTGAACACGGTGCTGGTGCCGGGACGCTGGGGCTGGCCTGTGCGGCCGCCGTAACCGGCACAAACCCCGTGCCATTTCCTGCCTCATCTGTCCCGGCCAGTTCCCCGTGCCAATTGCAGCAGGATGCAAGGACAGAGAGTGCTGTATCACTGCACTTCAAGGACGGCGTCCACTCGCATCAGCCAACTCGCACCACCCAGGAGATACGGGGCTGCTGGAAAGGCAGGGTTGTCACAACAGGACACGCAATAGTCACCGGCAGCAGGTTCCGCAGCGTCTGTCCGTGGCAATCTCTTGCGTTTTCATCAGGGTTCTTGTGTTATGCCCAGAATCTCTTCAGCCACCCGTGAAGCCAGTTGACTGTCGCTCTCAACGGCAACGGAACCCGGCTGTATACCCGCCAGAAGTGATGGAGACCCTGAACGCTGGCCAGCTGGGTGGACTTTTTCCCCAATGCCGACGGCATATGCTCAGCAACAGAGAAATGCGAGTACATACAGGCTTTCTGCCACCAGACAGACACGTCTTCAGCCAAACGGCAGAACATAGACACCATCACTCTGCGTCGTCCTGGCAATCCAACAAGCTGAAGACTTTCCTGCCGGCCCACTGCCCCAGATTTGAACCACTCAAACCTCCAACGACCGCCCCAACCCAGTAGCCGCCCAAACAGGCATTCGCAATGGGCAACATGCTGCCGATAGCCAGCCCCGCCACACAACCGCCTGCCAGTCCGCCAGAAAATACTGTCGCATGGATGGCCAACTGCACGCTTCTCTGGCAGAGAGTCCGGCATAGCCGTGCCGCTCTTCTTACAGGTCTGCCAACATAGGGCGGCTCATGGGAGGCAGCGGCGACCGGAAGGGGGGCCACCCTGGCCACGGGCCTTGACTTGATCGATGCGGGCTCCAGGTGTCCAGAGGTCTGCTCAACCACTATGGTGCTCTTCAAGCCTGCCCGGTGCGCCAAAGCCTGTCCCCAGACGCTGTGCCCAGAGTCGAGCAACCACTGCAGGAAACCATAGAACGCCTCGTCATCCCTGGTCCGCAGTATGCTCAGTATCTGCTCCATTTTCCGGATGCTGCCCGACTGCCGGTTGACCTCGCTGATTTCCTTGTCATCCATAAAGCCCCCCTGCTCCTTATGCAGCCTGAATTCCATGGCGCTATCTACCGCAACACACTGACACAGAAGCGATACTGTCTCCTCAAGAGCTGTCTGGTAGGCAGCGCACATGCTGTTGGCAGGCCGTACCGGTGTGCAGTCGCTGTCTGTCATCAAGGCTCGGGAATGAAAACGGTTCCGGCACCCAGGCGCAATGGCTATAGCATGCATCACATTCTCTCCCCTTATCTGCCCCTGCGTAGAGACACCCGTGCATCCATTGACCGGCGAGCACCGCGCATCAGGTCGTAAAGCCTGTTGGACCGCAACAACAGACATCTGTTCCCTGGATCCCTCTCCCGTCCCGGATACCGGACGCATGCCGTCATCCGACATGCACTGCGTTGAAGGCGCAACCACACCCGCCACAGTTTTTCTGTCTTGACAAGGGTGCCCGTCGTTGGAGCCGGGCAATCAGCCCTCATCCATCCAAACAGACTTTGACCACCCCTATGACCTCCTGCGGGAACTCGGATGCGCGGTGCCGGGTCTAACGGTGCTCACCCTGAGCGGCAGGACTCGCCGACCATCACCCCGCAGCAGCCGACTTCTGCAATGCGGGCAGTGAGTTCTGGCAGGCGATTGTCTTGCATGTCTACATACCCGCGAGGATCAACCATGTATAGACCCGATCTATCCCCCAGCAACCCGGCAGCAAGGCAACAGTCATCTGGCCCGGGCGGCCCTGGCCTTCCACCGTCATCGTCGTCGACCCTGACAGAGCCCCCCCGTCTCGCCGGGCGGGAGCTGGGCCCTGTACCGCAGGAGCGCCTTCTGAACCCCGTACCGACGCAGCCTCATCAAGCTCTGCCCTGCGACAGACGGCTGTTGTCCCGGGACAGATTCACCGCCGTCATAGCACCCTGGATGAACAAGTTTGATAGTGGCAAGGCGAGGGAACTGGAGCGCTGTTCCGATGCTGCTGCCTTCCCTGAGAAGCTCTGGGCAACCCTGGGGGAACAACTACGCAAGGCCCCCCGGCTCCGACTGGAACCTTGCGCGACATTCGTACAACCTGCGGGAATTCTGGTCGGCACAGCACCGAATCGCTATGAACTGGTGTCGTTGCCGTCCTTGACGCCGGGCACATGGGAATTTTTCCTGCCGTACTGTAACAACCGTTCCGATAGCAATAAGCTTTGTGACAACCGTAACCTCTGTCTGACGGCGGACAAAAAGCGTTTTGTCGCCCTGCCTGCCAATGGCGCGCTGATCTACGAGATTGCCCCGGAAAACATCTTGCAGGAACCAACCCTGTGCCATCCTGGGCAGCCTGTCCTCAAAGCACTCTGGAGCCCTTGCGGCCAGCTTTTGCACACGCAGACAAACGTCAGCGACAGTGTTTGGTCCCGCACCGACTCAGGGCACTGGAAAGAGGTCATCAAAGAAACTGGTCAAGCCGGTGGCTTCTCCACCAACTACTCCATTTTCAGTCCTGATTCGCGTAGCTTCATTTTGTGTGCGGGAGCCAGTCCGATCTCTGCACTCAGCTGGTGGTGTCAGCCAGACGGCAATTGGACTCGTGAACCAGTACCTTTACGGTCGTACCAATGTGCAGACGGGCGCGCCCGGGTATTCCAAAGGAGCGTTTTCAGTCCGGACAGCCGCACACTGGCACTGCGGCCCGAGGATGACTCTCATGTGGAAATATGGCACCGGTCGGAACAAGGTGAATGGGCGCAGGAGGCCTGCGTCCCGCTGGATTTTCAGGACGGTGACCCGCTCAGACCCCAACAGAAATACAAACCGTTCAAACCTGCATCTCAAGATTTTCAGGACATGGTGTTCAATAACTACGGACAGCTGGCTCTGGCGAGCATAGTACGGACTGTGAAGAACCGAAACCCTGATACCAAGTTCAGCGAACGTTCCAGCCGCGCGGATTACGTGGAATACATCAGACAGCGAGATCGGCATATAGGCGTTGCGATCTGGCATCCTTCCCGTGACGGCTGGCAAAAGCAGGTGCAGATTGTCGTCCTGCGCAAGGACTGCCCAGACCACCGGTCCGACTTCGAGTTGACTATACTGCGGCTGTCCTTCAGCTCCGATGGGCGTATTCTGGTGGCAGATGACGACTGCAGACAGGTCCATGCCTGGAGCCTTCTGCCTTGCTGCGCACCCACCGCCCCGTAACACTGACGGCCGTCGAAGAATCCCGCTTGCCGCCCGCTTGACAGCTTCCGTTACCCTGGTGCCCGGCCCTCCGGTACGCGGGAGCCGGTCGTACGGCCATCCCGGCTGACGCAGATCCCCAGCCAC
>MPMQ01000084.1 GCA_002238585.1 Kistimonas sp. bin40
GCACGGACAACTTCATACGAGCGCGGTCAGCAGGCGGGATACCGGGCAGAGTCCAGAGAGAGACGCAGGCGTTGAATGGCACAGGGGTGGCACTGGCCAGCCTCGTTTCCACTGAAGCCGTGTCGTCTTTGACTGTGCAGCATCGGGCGGTGGGACCGGGTCAGTTGCAGGCCCGGGGTGCTGTAGCTGAACGTCTACTGCTGGCCCCGGCGCGAACTGTGTCTGTTCTCTTGCTCTCGGGGGGAGATGCGGATGTGCCGTTGTTTCCTTCCTGGGCGCTGCCGGAGCGGAGTCTGCACACAGCCAGCACAATGATCGACACAGCGGGCTATCGGGCCAGTTCCTATAACTGCAGCCTTGCGCCGGATGTCGATACCAGGCCCTTCGGCAGGCGCGGCGCGGATACCAGGCACCAGGGGGTATCAGTACTTGCCCCGCTGCAGGAGGGCTGGGATTTGCGCGTCAACAGCTTTGAGCCCAGGGGGTTGTGGCAATCTATTGTGGCAGCTGTGTACTTCGAGACAAGAAGCGGTGGCTCGGCTTGTGAGGGGTTGCGGCTTAATTTGCACCGTTACCCGCATGAAGTCTTGCAGTCTGTGACGCGCGGCCCCGGTGGCTGGGGGGCCGGGGTTGTGTGGTGGCTGGTGACCAGGCAGAGCTACCCCTGGCAGCGGGACAACAATGCGAAGGGACTGTTCCGTGTGAATCTGCTGATTCCCGGCAGTGGCAGTGTGCCGCGCACCATCACAATAGATGAACTGACGTATGGCTTTGATACTGTGCATCAGTCGCGCAAAGGCGATCCTGCGCTGCGGGACGGGGCTCCTGTGCACAGCCTGATGCGCGGCTTGTATCAGATGGTTCAGCTGTATCAGCAACCGGGGCAACCAGTCCAGCTGGTGGAGCTGTCATTGAATAGCGGTGACCCCCTGCACAATGCGTATCGGCTGACGGAGTATGGATCCCTGACAGGCCAGGCGCGGCTGTTGTCGACGCAGCAGGGCGAGTTGCAGCTGTGGATGCAGCAGGCTGACAGTGACCTGGTGAAGGTGTACGGGCTGGGTGCGCGACCTGGCGCTGACGTCTGCCCGCGTTTGCGGCAGACGATTGATCTGTCCGGGCAGCCGGGCGGAGCGGCCTTGCTGGCGCGAGCCGGAGACTGGCTTTATGTGGTGCGCCAGCAGGAGGGGCAGCCTGCCAGTCTGCGACGCTGGCATCTGGGTACCGGTGCGATGGATGCGCATTGGCAGCCTGACTGGGCGGGCAATGTGACGGGAGACGTCCATCTGACAGTGACCGGGGGGCAGGTGTTTGCGCTGCCGCGTGGTGTCCAGACCGATATTGGTGTACCCCGTCAGGGCTGGCAGGTGCAGATACCCGAGCTGGGCGGTTGCCTGAGCTGGGCCCGGCCTGCGCTGACGGGACAGGCCGTGCCGCGCCCGGTGCCAACTGCTCGTAATGGACAGGTGACTCAGCCAACAGAGGCGGGGCCAACAGAGGCCGGGCCAACAGAGGCGGGGCCAACAGGCACCACTGCCTCAGCTGCTGACTGGACGAATGTCTACATTGCAGCATTCGTGCCTCTGGGTGTGCTGGCCCTGTATGGGGGCGGTTGTCTGGCCACTAGTCTGGCCGTGTGCGCCTACTGCAAGAGGGTGTCGAAAAGGGAGCAGGCGCGCAAGGATGATCAGGTGAAGCTGGTGTCGCACCAGGAGGCGGCCGTTACTGGTTTGGGTGGTGCGATGCCTGAGCTGCATGGCTCTGAAGTGACGGAGGCCTCAAGCCAGGCGACTGCACTGTAGTTGTAGCGGAAAACCGCCGTCGTTGTGACAAACCGGAGTTCAGGTTCAGCGATTGATCGAAGGCTGCTCTATGGCAGACGCCCTTGAACAGAGCTGAGCCTGTCTCTGCCGACGGGTGTGTCCGTCGCGTGGCTGGCATTTCGGTGGGAATCATTGCTCCCGGGAGCTGCTGAAAAACGCAAAGGGCTCCCGGGAGTTTTTTGTCTCGATCAAGAAATGCATTGCGTTTTCTGAGCGGCCTGCTCTGTGGCCATTGTTGCAGGAGCCTTGCCTCTTCCATGTGCACCCTCTCATGTGCATTCTCTCCAAGGCTGATTGGCCGTGTAAGGGGGAAAAAACATTGATGAGGAACAGATGAGGAACAGATGAGGCACAGATGAGGAACAGATGAGGAACAGATGAGGAACAGATGAAGCACAGATGAAGCACAGATGAAGCACAGATGAGGAACAGATGAGGAACAGTGGGGGATACGCTGAATACGGAAGATGTAAGCTGGACCCCATTGCCAGACAGAAAACCCTCAATTTTACATCAAGTTCTGGCAGTGATTGGTGTTCCCCCTTGGCAAAGGGCATGGCTTGGGGCGTCTGATAGTTGAGCGGTTGGTGCAATCACTCTGTGTTGTAAAACGCACAATATTTCTCCAGCCCTGAGCAGAGCTCCGCCACTGTCTGAAACTCACGGCAACGCAGCCATGCGGATTTCACTGATCGCTGGCCACACTAGCCGGGCTGGCACGGCCGTCCCTGTGGTGCCGGCTCTCCGTCATGAAAGGAACAGACGAAAAACACGACAGAACGGGCCAGAGCCGCACCAGCGCGGCTCAAGGCGATTGCCGTTTATCGAAAGCCTGTGGTGGACCTGTCGCTGAGGCACCCTGCCGGCGGGGATTGCGCATCCTGCACAGACAGGGTGCGCAATCCCGCACCTGGCTTCAGGTGTTTGTACGAAGCTGTCCCTGTTACTGGCTGCAATAAACCCGGGCCGTCCTTGGGGTGTAGATGCCCATGGTCAGCATGCTCAGCACCGCATCCAGCGGCGATGAGCGGGCTTCCACCCGTGCCACCCGGCTGCTGCCCCCGCAGATGGAGGCCGCGTTCATCGATTTCATCTGCGCTATGCCCCCTACGAAAAAGTGCTGTGAGGTCTCCTCGTCTGGAATCTCGTCAACACGCCCGGAAGTCAGGTTGAAACTCTGTGTTGCACAGCCGGAGATGGCGACTGACAGCAGACACAGGACCGTCAACTTCTTCATCTTGATTTCCTCGCTGAAAATCATCGTACGACACTTCAGGAAAGAGACTTCAGACAAAGCAGCCTGAAAGCAGGCTGCTGTCGTCATAAAGTCCGTCGAGGGAGGAGTGTAGTTGCTATTTCAGGAAAGCGGGGCCCTGAATGCGTTATAGATGCAATTTTGTCCCGCCAGACCGGTATGGCAGTGCCGGCACTCAGGTCAGCCTGGGTGCCGCACCGCCTCCAGCAGCTGCTGGACCTGCTCGTTTGTGTGCGTCTGTCCCTGGGCCTGCAGTTGCTCCTTGAGCCGTCTGTGATCGCATTCGCCCGCCTTGCGTATTTCTGCCAGGTAAACGTCAGTGAACTGCTGTTGCACGCTGGCGTCGAGATGGGAGTCCCGGGCCAGAATGTTGGCGAACTCTTCAGGACGCATGAGGTTTCCTGTCCGCCGGGTTCCCGCCCTGGCGCGACTGGTGAAGACCGATGTCAGTCCTTTCACCAGTCCCTCGGCCATAAACAGCGCCGTACGCTCCCGGGCCCGGGCCAGCAGCACCCCGGAGACCGCCGCGGTGGTGGCGTCCATGCAGGCCTTGGCCTCAGGACACAGGCCCAGCAGTGCCAGTCCCCGCATCCGGTCCCGGTTGTGCCGGGTGATCCACTGTTGCAGGACCGTTTCCGATTCGGGAAGCGCATCCTGCCCCGTGGCCTGGTGCAGCTCGTCCCGGAGGCGCTCCTGGTGCGTCATCAACCAGATATCGAGGTGATGCTGTTGATCGGGAGCTGGCAGCGCCTTCAGCTCGTCGGCGGGCATGATGCTGCGCACCCATTCCAGAGTCACAGGCCTGGTCCCGCGTTGCTCAAGTTGCGCCAGACTGGCAGCCACCTGTTTCAGGCGGTCAAAGACCTTGCGCGTCTCCTCGCGTTCCTGCTCCTTGTACTGCTGTTGCGCAAAGTCGTTGTCCAGCTCCTGAGCCATCCGGGCATTCTCTGATGACTCCTGCACCCATGACTCCCAGAACCGGCGGCTCAACGCAGCACAGGCATGGTTTCTGGCCATGGGCTGGATGCGCTGCCTGAACCCGGACTCCAGCAGCAGGCGTTCCGCCTCTGCGCGAAAATTGGAACCCTGCTCGCTGCGAATCTTCCGGGCCCGGGCCAGTGCCATGGTGGCTATATCCAGCAGGCCGGTGTTGCTCACCACCCAGTGGGCCCAGCTCCAGGAAACGAACAGGGCGGTCGGCAGGGCCGCCAGACCAAACACGAAGGCCATGCTGGCCAGTGGTGTGACCAGCAGACTGCCTGCCGCTACCAGGACGGGAACAGCCACCGGTGCCGTTTTTGCTGCCTGGACTGCCAGCCTCAGCAGGCCGCCGGGTTGCCCTTCTCTCCAGGCAGAAAACGCTTTGGAAAAACTGTGAAACAGCGCTTTGAACGGGTAGAGAATACCGGCATTGGCCAGCATTTGAGGGCGAGACCTGTTGCAGGCCATGTCGGCCATGACGCGACCAGACCATTCCATGACCTGCTGGCGTTGACCTGCCGCTTCGGGCCCTTCATGCAGAATATCCAGGGTGGCGTTGGCCAGCTTGACGTCCTCCGGCTCCAGGGTGTTGACCTTGTTGCCGATCAACCGGCTTCCCAACAGGTTGATGCCGGTGCGCGCGGCGTTCCACGCCAGGTTCAGCGGATTGAGTCCACCTGTCACTGTCGTCAGCAGCCCTTCCACGACAGTGGGTACGCCGGTGCTGTACGACAGTAAACTGTTGATCGCCATCAGTCGTTTGACGGCGGCCAGCTGTTCCTCATTGAGCTGCTCCAGTGCAGGGCCATCGCCATTTTCCTGCAGTGCATCCAGGAAGTACTGCGTCTGGGCTTCGGCACTGACACGATTGTGCAGTTCGCTCCAGAGCCGGTACAAAGAGGAGGACTGTCCCACGGTGGCGCCTATGGACGTCAGCGTCTGGGACATGTTGCCGTAGAGTGCACGCAGGGTACGGGGACTGGCCTGTCCTATAGCGGCGGCTCCCGTCAGGCTGTTATGGAAAATCCGGGCAAACCCCTCGCGTGCCTGTTGGCTGGCCTGCGCCAGCTGCTGCAACAGCTGCACGGGGCTCTTGTCACCCTGCCTCCAGTCGTCCAGCAGGGTTGTCAGCTGGCGGCGGGCACCGGCTGTTGCCTCGCCCGCAAGGCCCGGCAGATGCTGGATATCTCCCAGCAGTTTGCGCACTTCTTCGTTGAAGTCATAGCCGCGCCCATGGAGCTCATGCTCCAGCCGCAGGGCATTGACCTGGTGTGCCAGCGGCATACGGTCGTGTCTCAGACAGTTGCGTCCGGCCCGGATGAGCCTTGCCGAGAAAGCCATATCCTCGCTGATCAGCTGCCAGGGGGGGCGGGCTGCCTCAATCTGTGCGGCCAGGTCCAGGCAGCGCGTGAACGCGGGGTCTTTGCCCAGGCAGCGTCGGGCTTCGGCCAGGCAATAGTCCTGCTGAGCCGTCATGAGACGGTCCTTGTGCTGCAGCTGGTGGCGCAGCTCCTCCATAGTGCGGGGCGGAGGCCGCTGGAGGTAAGCGTGCAGCTCACGTATGAGAGGGGCCCAGTCATCTGTTGCACGACCTGATACGGCGGCTTCAACGCGTCCCAGAGGGGGGGCTATGGGGAGATGCCAGAGCTTGTCATCTGAGGTGGAGCTCTGACTGTCCCGGGTCAGTAACTGCTGCAGGGGGACGAGCTCGATGTGCCGGAGTCTGGCACGGATCCCGCTGAGTTGGCGTCTGGATCCGGGCACCGGGGGGCTGACACCGGCCTGTGCATTCTCGTAGCGATCGCGCAGTTGCCTGAGTGCATCAGGGGACAGGGCAACCTGGTTGTCCAGTAGATCCCGGGTCTCGGCATCCAGCTGCGTGATGCGTAACTGTTGCAGGAAGGAACCCACCAGTATTGTCAGTTGTCCGGCCAGCTCGGGGCTGTCCTGCAGCAGGTCCAGGGTGTCCTGGATGTCGTCTGCCTGGCTGGCCTGTGCCAGCAGTTGCAGTCCCTGGCTGCGGATGTCGGCATCGGTGCTGTAGCTCATGTGCTCGCAAAGCAGGGTGATCAGCTTCCCCGTCAGTTCGGGGTGCTCCTCTTCCAGCCAGGTCGGCAGCGCTTCCCCGGTCAGCAGGCTGGGTGCGCCTGCATGTCGCAACTGGACAAGATGCTGGCGTATACGCCCGGACAGGCTGGACTTCCCCCGGGTTTCCAGGTGCTGTGTCATCCAGTGCGCCAGACCTTCCGGGTTGCAGGACAGGGTACCTGCGTTGTGTTTGGTGACAGGGTCAGGCGCCAGGAGCGCGGCGCACTGGCAGCGCGCACTGGCGTCTTCCAGAAGGCGCTGCGGTGGTATCAGTGTGGGAAGTTGGTCAGCCCGGGGCGCTTCCCTCAGGGTGTTCAGACCGAGGAAGGCCATGTTGACCATCTGGATCCAGGAGTCCTTGTGGAAGGTGCGCTCGTAATCGACCATTCCCCGGATCAGTGTGACCAGGGCTTCGTCAGAGGGCTGGCGAACCAGCTGCGTGTGTTGTTCCCTGAGCTGCTGCAGGAGCTGCCGGGCTTCACGCTGGCGGCCGAACCTGTGAAAGCTGTCTGCCGTATCCTGTTCGAGCGCCTGCAACCGCTGCGCCAGTAGCTGGCTGGTGCCTTCGGGGTCCATGGCAAACTGGACAGTCAGGATGCTGTTTTCTGGCAGTCCACGCAGCAGGGCCTCCGGACTTTGTCCGTCCAGGTTGGCGCGGATTCTGGCCTGAATATTCACAGCTGCCGTCAGGACCGGGCTGCGGGGGTAGGTTGAGCCAGCCGGGGGTGAGCCTTGCGTTTCAGGCGGTGCTGAGGGTGACAGGCTGTCTGACAACCCGGTGTGGCCCGGGTGCGGGGCCACTTGTCTGGCCGCCAGACTGCACCCGGGCCGGGCGTCTGGAGGGTCGGTTTTTTGTTTGAGGAGGACGCTGGTGCCCGGGACGCAGCTGCTGGTATTGGTCAATCCGGCCAGGCTGGTTTGCAAGCTGTGGTAAATGGACAAGCTTTCCATGTGACTACCCTCCAAAAGTATTGTTTTTTCCATCCCTACATATATTGAGACCACCGGAAAGCGGTGACAGTTCCGCGCTGGGACCAAAGTCGTATGGCCTCATGGAATCCAGTCGCCGGGGGCGTTATGCTCGACTGCTTCCCAGAGAGGCAGCAAGAAGGAGTTTTTGATGATACCGGCCGGCATCTACCCGTGGGCTCGTGCTTTTCTGTTTCGTCTGGAGCCGGAATGCGCACATGATCTTTGTCTGAAGTTGCTCAGTGGCGGGAACAAGCTGGGGCTGCTCAGGCCCTCGGCGCCGGGCCTGCCCGGGGCACCGGTGCGGGTGATGGGCCTTGAGTTCCCCAACCCGGTGGGTATGGCGGCGGGCTTTGACAAGGATGGCACCTGTATGGAAGCCCTGTCCGGGCTCGGATTTGGCTTTGTCGAGGTGGGTACTGTGACGCCCCGGCCGCAACCGGGCAATCCCGGTCCCCGCCTGTTTCGCCTGGAAGCGCAGCAGGCACTGATCAATCGTATGGGGTTCAACAATCAGGGGGTGGAAGCACTGGCGTCCCGCCTGAAAAAAGTCGATGCGCGGGTGCTGGTGGGGGTCAATATAGGGAAAAACAAGGATACGCCGCTGGAGCTGGCGCATGAGGACTACCTGGTATGTTTGCGCAAGGTGTATTTTCGCGCAGATTATGTGACCGTGAATCTGTCTTCACCCAATACGCCGGGACTGCGCAAGCTGCAGTTTGGCAGCAGTCTGACCCGACTGCTGGATCTGCTGAAAGAGGAGCAGGGGCGTTTGAGTCGGGAATACGGCCGCTATGTGCCCATTGCCGTCAAGCTGGCGCCGGATATGGACGACGATGCCCTGTGCACACTGGCCAGTCAGCTGGTGGCGGCCGATATGGATGCCCTGGTGGCGACCAATACGACGCTGACGCGCCCCGGTGTCGACAGCAAGGAGGCAGGAGGGCTCAGTGGTCGGCCTCTGGGGGCGCTGTCCACCAGTCGGATACAGGTGTTGGCTGCGGCCCTGGCAGGGCGTCTTCCGATCATCGGTGTCGGTGGCATCATGACGGCTGACGATGCCGTTGAAAAAATGCGTGCCGGAGCCAGTCTGGTTCAGTTGTATTCGGGCTTTGTTTTTCAGGGACCCGAGCTGGTGGTCCAGGTGGCCCGGGCCCTGGCGCGAGAAGGCGAGGCCGGCGTGCGGCAAGCCGGGCAGGAGCCTGTTGTGCCGGGTGCTGCCGGACGCCCGCACAGCTTGTGAATTCCTTGATGGAGCGGGATGATCCGGGCTTGTTTCCCGACCAGGGCCAAGGCCGCGCCTTCAGGGCCGGCGATCTGGCAGCGGCCCTCTCTGCGGGCAAGCCGCGCCGGTGTCCTGTGGCAGTGCAGCTGGGGAACCAGCTGGCTGTTGTCCCGGCGCTCTGGCGCAGCCCTCGCCAGGACAGTGCCCGCCCTTTGCGGGGGCGCAGGCGGCGTCTTGTGCGTCAGGTTCAACGCGGCCGGGAAGCCGGCGGCAGGCCGCTGGATCCGAAGAGGGTGCCGCGCGGGCCTTGCAGATCGGTTGGAGGCCAGTTGTCGGGTTCCTGAAGAAAAGGGGGTTGCGGCAAGGCTCCTGTGTGGTAACAGTACTCCACAACCCACAAAAGCGCGTGCCATAGCCTTTCTTGCCTGCGAATTTGCTCTTGTGTCAGCGGTGGGAGTCTCTCCCTGCAAGGCGCAGGCGCAAGGGCCCTGTTCCTGTTACGACTATTCAGGCGTCTCAGATTGCGGGGACTCTGGCGCCCGCAGGTGCTGGCACCGGCCTTGTCTGGTGACGGGGAGCGACGGGAAGTCGGTTGTTCGCTGGCGGATTGTTCTCCTCCGTTGTCACCGGTGCGGGAGCCGGGCCTTCCGCCAGGCTGGGGGCGCGAGTGAGGGGGATTGATAAAGCTTTTCTTCCCGAAGCTGGCCGGACAGTTTCCCGCAAGGCGCAGATGATTTTTTTGGGCGGCATGGGCGCGCATGTGTCTGTGCGCATCCGAGTTGTTGGCGAACCGTTTGTCGCAGCCTGGGATATGGCAGGGATAGAGCCTTGTTCTGGTGTGAGTGACCTGGTGTCTTTTCAGGTGGGATCCCTGGGTAAAGCTTTTGCCGCAATCTGTCCGGGAACAAACAAAAGGTCTGTGTCGGGTATGGATGCGCATGTGAGCTGCCAGGGACTTCGGGTAGGCAAATATTCTGTTGCAGCCCTCCTGTGGACAGATAGCTGCCGGGCTTGCAGCATGGTTGCGCAGGTGAGCGCGCTGGTGAGATTTTTGCTTGAAGCTTTTGCCACAACCTGCCTCCGGACAACAAAAAGGCCGGTCGTCAGTGTGGACGCGCATATGGTCCCGTATCCGTTTTTTCAGGGCGAATTGTTTTTGACAACCTTCATAAGGACAGCTGAAGGCTGTTTCTTGCGCATGCGTTCGCAGATGCTTTTTCAGGGCTTTTGACAGTGTGAACTGCTTGTCACACTGTTCCACCGGACAAGGTGTCGGCGGTTTTCGGGGCGCCGGGCGCGGCGTGCCGGCCTTGCTGGTTGGCAAGGGGGGATGCGATGAAAGCAGGAAGCCGGATGGCCTCAAGGCTCTTGTCGGCCTGAGCGTCATGAGAGTCCTCTGGGCGTGACGCGGGGGACGCTCCTCTCCTGCTGCTCTTTGTGTTGGTGGATACCGGGTTGATCTGTTGTCTGTTGTCAGCGAATGCATGGGTGCTATAACCGAGTCTGGAGTGGTTGAGCCTTGGACGGATTGGACAGCCGTCACAGGGGGTGATTCCTGGTGGGGTGACAGTCCGGTTAGAGGTTCTGTCCAGACGCGATTTGGCCAGATCCTTTCCCTTCGAACAGCCGCCTCCCGTCCGGGAGCAGGTGCCGGGCAGCCCACCGGGGCCGTGAGGCTGGCGTACAGATGTCTTCCTGTTTTTGCCTTTTTCCCTCTTCCTTTTCCCTCTTCCTTTTCCCTCTTCCTTTTCCCTCTTTCTTTTTTCTGCTTCTGCTTCTGGTTCTGGTTTATGGCTTCAGGATTCGCTTCAGGATTGGCAGTTCCTGCCAGGGTTGCTCCAGGTCCTGAGCACATGCTCACCCGGTCTGAGGGGGGCATCACTGCTGCAGCATGGCTCTGTTGAGCTTGAAGTCAGGTTTGACGGCTTCGATCGAAGTGTTCTACTTGTTCTTGTTCGTGCATACTGCTCCGGGCGTCCGGGCAGGGTGCTTGTACTCAGCTACTGTCGTTATAACAGCGACTTGATCAAGAACTTTTACAAGACAGAAAACAAGATGAATGCGCGCGGCCTTGTTCCCTTGCCGTTGATGTTCGCCGGTGTGCCAACCACTACTGGCCGCTGTGCGAAGAATGTCAATGCGACACCAGCCTTTCAGGTGGCAGCCTCTCAGGGCTATGAGGTTCTCTGTGCATACCGGCTCTGGAATACCGGGCCACAGGTCTTGCTCACCGACGACAGTGACAATGGATGGCCGTTCTCTGGTGGTTCCCGGGCGAATGTCCGGCACAAGACAGACTGTGAATTTTGTGCTGCGCCGAAGGCTGGCCAATGATTGACATCCCTCCTGTGCTTGCGGACTTCCTCCTGCCTTTTCTGTTTTTGAGCGGGCTGGGGTTCATTGCTGCCTTTTTCAAAAGTCGATGGTTCAAGGGCTGGATGGGCGAGAAGCTTGTCAGTTTTGCACTCAGTATGAGGCTGAGCAAAAGGAAGTACCATCTGATCAATAACGTGACTCTGCCGACAGAAGCTGGCACCACCCAGATTGACCATATCCTCATCTCCCGCTTTGGTCTCTTTGTGATTGAGACCAAGAACATGACCGGCTGGATTTTTGGTTCTGCCCGCCAAAGGCAGTGGACGCAAAAAGTCTACAAAAAAAGTTATCAGTTCCAGAATCCTCTGCATCAAAATGACAGACACACCAAAGCGCTGGCACGCTGTCTCAAGGTGCGCAATAAGGTTTTTCACTCTGTTGTCGTGTTTGTCGGCGACAGTGTTTTCAAGACTCAGATGCCTGAGAATGTTATCCATGCCAGTAGATTGATCCGGTTTGTCAAAGCGAGAAAAGAGGTTGTTTATAGTGATGGGCAGGTGCAAAAACTTGTTCAGCAGCTCGCGGCCTGCAGGCTGGCTCCGACGCTCAAAACCCGTCGTCAGCATATCAGGCATGTCCGGTCTGTCCGGGAGTCAAAGGCCGGCGGCTAGCGCATCGGTGCTTTGGTCCTTCGTAACACAGGCTTAGGAAAAGCAACAGGACGGCAAGCCAGCCAGGCAAAATCGGGGACAAGTCTCCTGACACAGCGGGCTGTTGTCATTGGCGCACAGGAGGGGATGCTGGCAGTGGAACCGGCGCGTTCGAATTACACCCCAGTGCCGGGCGTCAGAGACCAGCCCGTCCCATTTTGAGCCTGTATCGATTAAACTGCGCCCCTCTTGCATCCTTCACGCCTGTCAGGCGGTGGGCCTGTAACCAGTGAATGCGTCCGATTCAGGGCCCAGGCACCCGCCAGCAAGCCCGCCAGAGACTGTGAATATTCCCTCCAGGATACCAGCAACAATCCCGATAGCATTGTCCACGCATGTCATCTTGACCGGGCAGAACCTGGCGGGTCGGATCAATGAGTACTGGCAGGCCAAGTTTGCGACGCCTGAAGGGAAAGGTGCTGGCGGGTTGTCTGCGCCCAGGTGCGTGGTGACGCAGGTCTTTGAAATAAAGCTGACATCTGTGGCATCGCTGCCAGTCTGGGTGATCTGGGCGGGGACATTTTCTTCAAGGAGCAGTACCCCGGCTGCAAGGCCGATTTCTTTCAGAAAACTGTTGAAGCGGTATCATAACCACCGCCGACTACTGATAACCAACCGGAACGGGCATGCTGACTATAGAAACCCTTGAAGATATTGCCGCCATGCAGGAGAGCCTGGATGTGGAGTGCAAGCTCGCACAGGGACGTGATGGCAAAGGGGCTATTCCCAAAGACATGTGGGAAACTTACAGCGCTTTTGCCAATACCCATGGCGGTAATATTTTTCTGGGCCTGCGGGAAACAGCGAATCATAGCTTTGAAGCAGCCGGCATTGCTGATACACCGAAAGTCCTGAAAGAGCTTTGGGATACCCTCAATAATCCACAAAAAGTCAGTGCCTGTATTGTGCGGGAGCATGAGGTTCAGGTTCTGAATATTGCTGGAAAATCCCTGATCCATATTCAGGTCCCGGCGGCCAGTCGTAAACAAAAGCCTGTGTATATCAAGGGCAACCCCTTATCCGGTACCTATCGTCGTTTTAATAGCGGTGATATGCAGGTGAGTGAGGAGAATGTTCGCCGCATGATGGCCGAACAGCTGGAGGACAGTCGGGACGCCGCACTACTGAAAAATTACGGCATTGATGATCTGGATTCTGAAACCTTGAATGCCTACCGCAACATGTACAGTGCTCGCCAGCCCGACCACCCCTGGAACAAGGTGGATCTCCAGGAATTTCTTTATCAAATTGGTGCATGGGGCAAAGACCGGGAAACCGGTGACAGTGGTCTGACCCGCGCGGGCTTGCTGATGTTTGGACGCTGGCGCCCTGTCAAGGAAGCCTTTCCTCATTACATGGTGGATTACCAGGACAGTCCGGAGGCAAAGGGGGAAGCACGATGGGTCGACAGACTGGTGCCTGATGGCAGCTGGTCAGGCAACCTGTTTGATTTCTATCAGAAGGTGATTCGCAAGCTGACTGCAGATTTGAAAGTTCCTTTTGTGCTGGCGGGAGATCAACGTCAGGATGATACCCCCGTGCACAAGGCGTTACGGGAAGCCTTGGTCAATACCCTGATTCACGCTGACTACAGCGGCCGGGTTTCGGTACTGGTGGTGAAACGGCCGGATATGTTCAGCTTCAGAAACCCTGGCGCTATGCGCGTGGCTGTTGAAGACGCCATTGCAGGCAGCATCAGTGATTGCCGCAATCGTGCGCTGCAGGATATGTTCCGGTATGTCGGTCTGGGAGAAAGTGCCGGCTCGGGCCTGCCCAAAATTTTTGCTGGCTGGGACAGTCAGCACTGGCGCAAGCCACTGTTGAAGCAGAGGACCTACCCCAGCGAGCAGACGCTGCTGGAACTTCATACCTTGAGCCTGATTCCTGACCATATTCTTGAGCACCTGCGCACCAGCTTGGGGGAGCAGACTTTCGACAGCCTCGAAAAACGGGCACAGCTCATTCTGATTACAGCGCATATTGAAACAACGGTAGATCATGCCCGGATGATGTCCATTCTGGATATTCATCCTCGCGACCTGTCAGCACTACTGGCCTCGCTGGTAGAGAAAAAACTGCTTTATCAAGAAGGTAGCGGCCGTGGGACCATCTATTTCACCGCGCAGGCCATGATGAAAGACAGAGAATTGGAACAGGTGCTCGGGCTGGCGACTCAACCAGGATTCGGAGCTGATGGAGAAAGGTCCGGAGCTCAGGGAGAAAGGTCCGGAGCTCAGGGAGAAAGGTCCGGAGCTCAGGGAGAAAGGTCCGGAGCTCAGGGAGAAAGGTCCG
>MPMQ01000010.1 GCA_002238585.1 Kistimonas sp. bin40
AAAAGTACTCGCCCCTCCTGCGTCCTATCCGCACTCTTCCTTTTGTGTCTCGCAGACCAAGAAGATCACCAGAATCCGGCTGCTTGCAGCATAAACCCCATATTCATCGTCACAATTGGCTATCAGAACAAGGGCTGCGCACGCTGGGAAAACACCTTCACAACCACCAGGGGAACACCAGCAGGAAGAATGCTACAGAAACGTCCGTTTCGTTCTCTGAATACCCTGCCTGGACATTACAAGAAATCCAGCAAATAGTTACCGTTTGAAAACTTACGGTAACAAGGCGCGTGAAATTCGATACCCGAGAGCAAGAAACTCGCCAACTACGCCAATGGAGTGAACAAACAGCAAGTGGGCAAGGATTATTAACCTTGATGGTAGGCCGCCGCCGGGTGGGAAAAACAGCCCTGCTCAACCAGACCTTTCAGAGTCAGGAGCGCCCTTCCCTGTACCTCTTCATATCAAGGAAGCAAGAGTCACTACTGTGTGACGAGTTCGCTACACAAATCCGGGAAAACCTCCACATCCCCATTTTTGGCACCCCGAGCAAGCTCGCCAGTGTTATGGAGATTCTTCTTCAGTACAGCACCAGCCACCCTCTGACACTCATCATCGATGAGTTTCAGGATATACAACGCGTTAATCCCGCCTTCTTTTCCGAACTACAAAACCTTTGGGACAAATACAAATCCCACTGTCGCATGCACCTTATCTGCTGTGGTTCCCTTTACAGCATCATGACACGCCTCTTCCAAAACAGCCGTGAGCCCTTGTTTGGTCGCGCCGATAATCGCATTCATCTTCAGCCGTTGCGGCCTGCCTACATCGCGGAGCTGCTCGCCGACAAGCAGACCTTTTCCAATGAAGCTTTTCTGCAATGGTTTATGCTCAGTGGCGGCGTTCCCAAATACCTTGAGATGCTTCACCATGCTTCAAAAGGCGACAACATCTGGGACGCCCTCATCAGCGAGAACAGCCTTCTTATAGAAGAAGGACAGTATCGCCTTGCCGAAGAGTTCGGGCCTGAGAACAGTCGCTATTTTTCCATCCTCAGTGCGATTGCCTCAGGTCGAACAAGTCGACCTGAAATTGAATCCTTACTGGAAAAATCCATTGGACCCCAACTTGAAAGGCTCGAGAATGAATTTGATATCATTCAGCGGCACCAACCTGTACTGGCAAAACCCGGAAGCCGTCTCGTCAGGTACCGCATTGCCGACGCCTTTTTAGCCTTTTGGTTTCGCTTCATTTACAGCAACAGGAGCGCCATTGAAATCAGGAACTTCGCATTTGTTCGAAAGCTTGTCGAAAGAGACTATCCCACATGGAGCGGATTCTGGTTAGAAGAACTGATTCGACAGCTACTGGCTGACAGTGGCCAATTTAACATACTGGGCAGCTACTGGGAGCGCGGCAACAAGAACGAAATTGACATAGTCGCCATCAGCGACCTGGACAAAACCGTTCTTATCGGTGAAGTAAAAAGAAAATCCGCCAATATACGAATCAACAAACTGAAAGAGAAAGCCCATCGCCTCAGCCTCCAGCTCAAGGGCTATAAAATCGCCTACCGAGGCTTTTCTCTGGAAAACATTCCAGAGCTGATAGACAAGGGAAATACAACATCAGAAGACGGCTAGCACTCCGCTTGCATATTCTGGTAACACTTGAACAGCCATTCTGGTAACTCTTGAACACTTTCTGTGGTTTCCAGAATCACTGTTCAACCAGCCAGAACAGATGTTCAAGCAACCAGAATTGCTCCTTCAGGGGCAGTCAAACACCTCCTTGCGCATTGATTTTCTTGAACTTTAGTCGCCTTTCCTTCCCGCAAAAAGGAGAGACGGCCATGCCTGACAACAGGATTTCCATGAGAAAACTTAATGAAACCTGAATTCGTACCATAAGTGCATAACCTCTGTAATCCACTGAACGCTACACACCTTTGAAAGGAATCAAGACTCAGGGGCAATCGTCCGGGACCTGACAATTAACTTCAAAGACGGTGTTCGAGTAGAAAATGACGCTTATCAGGAGGCCGCCTGATCATGCCCTTAACCACCAGATGTGATCATATCTCCGGGCAATATCCAAGCTGGCGCAATGAGGGAAAGTGACTCCACCAGGTCAACGGAGCTGCCGGACTTGTTCGTGGCACTTTGCGTTATCAAGGAGGTCATGGAACTTCACCATGCCCCCTGTTTTGCCAGATTGAGTTACTCATTTACACTCGGATATGCCGCAGTGTCCTGAACTCCCCGGAATCCATAAAGAGCCAAAACTTTAACTAGCAAATAATCGGCTCAGATCAGCAACCTCAGTCCGGCGTGACTTTAGATGTTTTTTATGGCATCAATTATTTTCTGGCAAGACCCTTCATTCCCCTCACCCCAAAAGTAATTCCTAACATAATTATACTTCTCAAAATCTACACTCAGATACGTTTGTTTTTCCAACGCTAACAAAAGCTCCTTAAAGTTATGACATTCTACCCCACATATACTATCCCTAAATGGCATAACAAACTCCCTACTATTAGCGGCATAATCATCATGATCAAATATATAAAATATTGTGGGTTTGCCTGTAACCATAAAGTCATAATAAATTGAGGAATAATCGGTAACAAGAACATCAAACTTTTTTAAGAATGGATAGACATCCACTCCATTATCAACAACCTTAATGGTTTCATACTCATCCCCAATAATGCATTTTGTGTTAGGATGAAGCTTGACAAAAAAAACAATGTCATTTGCTTTATTAAAGGAATCAAGACATTTAAAATCAAACCCTGAAGATTCAAGAAAGTCATCAGATGAATCTCTCCAAGTAGGCATGTACAACACAAACCTCTTATCCGCAGACCCATGCTCTATAAAACTATCACATTCTAAGTCCCCAGAATAGCTAATACAATCACCATTCCCAACCAAGTTTCCTTCTACTCTTGGATACCCTGCTTGCACACATTTATCCTCATCAATCCTAAAGCATTTTGAAAAATGTTTTGTCATTGCTTCAGATGTAGATAACAACAAGTCTGGACGACGAAAAATTTGAGGAGAAATCAAACGCCATAAGTTAAAAAAACTCTCTTTGTACTTATTCTGAAGCGGTCCATTTTTTATGCCAAACTCAATATTTTTTATTCCAACCCCGTGCCACAAATTAATATGTTTTGCCCGGCCACTCAGCCAAAAATTTATATCATTAGCATAAAATGAAAATACAAATACTTTAGACGTCAGTGCGAAAATTATTCCTTTAATGCTCCATCGAGCATAGGCATTTAGTCCATTACCCCGCAATTCATCTACCAGTTTCTTATTACCCGTAATCCATGCAATGTTTAGATCGTCATCTCCATGATGACTTAAGTATAAAAAAAGGTACTTTGAATTATCAGAAAATGTGTTTGAACGAGATCCAAACACCCACCTATTACGCTTCCTGCAAGATAGGTGACTTAGCATGTAAACAATAAGCGGTATCATCTTAGCTAGTGCCTTAATCAAATGAAGAAAGCACCGCCCCCTCAACCACCTATGACCATGAAAAACATTTTTTTTCTCTTGCATAGTAAAACCTAAAAAATACAATTCAAAAGTCAACTGCCACAACTATAAATAGAAGAGTTATGATCATTTCTGGTGTTTGAGAGAGGTGAAAAGGTGACGCACCTTATCAGTCGCATTCCACCAAGCTTGCAACTGACAATAAGAGATACGTGTCAGGTCCCGGCCGGGTTGATCGAGGGGACATCTCAAGCTGGTAATTTTTAGACACCAAGGACTGGTGTTAACAACTGACGCATGATGAAAAACCACACCCATCTGAAAAATTCGTTGGGAATTATGGCCTATAGGCCAGAGATACCAAGACCAAAGCTTTTATGTTTTCGGACAGGCACTAATTACGTACTGACAAATGAAAAAACAACTTCACGTTCTCGAGCTGGATCTAACTCAATCAAAAATGGTGTCTGCCACTTTCCTATCTGAGGTGCTCCTTTTATAACTGGTATCGTCTCAGATGTAGACAAAAACAATTGCCTCATATGTGAATATCCATTTATTCGTTCATCTACAGGAACATCTCTAATTTCAATGCGGTCATGCATATAATTGCCATCTTTTGGGAACGCAGCATCTAAGTAATTATTTATATCCGCAAGAAGAAGAAGCTCATTTTCAATGATTTTTATTGCACAGGTTGTATGTTTTGTATAAATATTCAACAATCCACTACCAGCTTCCCCTTCCAGAAAGCTTTCTACATCACACTTCAAACATGTAAACTGCTTTTCCGTATAATATTTTTTAACTAATACCTTCACAAACACTCCTTACATTCGACAGATTGACATCAATATTTTCACCAACTTCAAATTTGCCTTCTATTGCCAGGTAAACTACCCTTGCGAAATCCTCCACCTTCATTAGCTCTGAAGTCTCCTCCAAGCCAAACAAGGATGTTCTCATTTTTGTTGCAGTTCTCCCCGGTGAAAGGCACACAACATCAACACCTTCATCAGCCCAACATTTTGTCAACATGATTAAAGCTGCTTTGGTTGCGCAATAAGCGCCCCACGCGCCTCGTGCCTTTGTTCCTGCAGATGAACCAATATTTATTATCTTTAGAGAATCATTATTGTTCTTCAATGCAGATATCGTAGCACGATAAACACCACTTAAGTTAACATCGATAGTCTTTAGCTCAGACCCAAGATCACGATCCTTTAATTCTCTTGGAACTATATAACCTGCATTATTTATTAGCACATCAACATGTAACTCATTAAAATATGATTCAACGCTCAAATCATCACAAACATCCAATTCTTTTCGTGACGGGAGAAAAACATTGTATTTCTCTTTTGGTAGAATAGAGAACATAGCTTTTGCTATATCTCCTCCGCCTCCAGTCACGACAATATTTTTTCGGCTAGAAATTTCCATCAATTTCATTTCCTAACTGTTGGATAACATGAATATCTTTGGGGTATGTTACTTTCATTAAATTCTCCCCGCCCATTAAAAACACTGGCTTGATACCATGATATTCAAACATTATTCTCGTATCATCAGTAACATCATCGAATTTTTCTGACAGGTATGCTTCAAGCAATTTAGGATAATTAAAACCTTGAGGAGTCAAAAGCTCCACCAAATCCTCACGATCCAAATAGGACTTATCCTTTTTAATTACAGTATTAACTAATGGCTTCACAAATGTCTTTGAATCGCCTTCTATCTCCATTAAATCTTTCAACTGAGAAGGTAGCAACAAAGGACGAGCAGACTCAACAATCACAACATCGGTTAATCCCATCCCCCTTAATGCACGCAAGCCATTAAAAACTGATTTTGTTCGAGTACTTCCACCTTTGACATCAACCCCAGAAACTACAATATTTTCTGGCTCCACCCACTCCAATGCAGTATTTTTAACCTTTTCCCATAATGGAATGCCATTTATGTGAATAAATTGTTTCTTGCATCCGAACCTGGTTCCTTTTCCACCTGCCAGAACTACCACGCCGTATTTTTTTTCCAAGCCTAATTACCTACCAACAATCCGAAAACTATCCAAAATTACAAACCCTGAATCCGTACCATAAGTGCATACCCTTTGTAATCAACTGATCACCACATGTCAAGTCCGCGTAATCGTCCGGGACCTGACAGCTACACCCCTTTAAATGAATCAAGACTCAGGACCCAAATCCGTGACTTCAAACAGACAAAAAAACGCCAAAGCCCAGACAGAATAAGGCATGAGAGGTAAAGAACATCCCCCTCATGATTTCACCTGCCGGGTGCGTTTTTATGGAATTGAAAATCGAACAGTCTGGTACCGAACTCCATACCCCAACCGCAGGCCTTGATTTCATTGGTCACGCCATCAATCAAGCAACAACGCTCAGAAAAACCTGCGCTCTGTTAGTAAACGCCACGGCATTCCCAACATTGATCTCACTCGCACTTACGTCGGCCTACTGGCGATGGGGAAAAGTGATTTTGAAGCCGTGGAAAACATCAGGAATGATGGCTGGTTCCAACACTGTATGGGTATCACGCAAATGCCCTCATCCAGCCGTTTACGGCAAAGATTTGATGAAGACGCCATCGCCATCAATCCCCTGATAGAGGACAGTCTGGCAGAGGTTGTTGTCAATCTGGATGCTCCCGTCACATCCCTGCCATTGCGGTTGGACAAGGCTGGATTAATAGAATAAGTGCAATCGACTGAAATTTCAGATGTGAGCCTGCTGCTGGTACATTTCGTAGCTCTCACACTCAGAAATGCAAGTCAGGAATGAGTACACAAACCAGACAATACAAGCAGCTGACTCTGGACCAACGATACCAGATTCCGGTTCGTTTGGAAGACCTCATGCAAAAAGAAATCGCTGACATGGTCGGCATCAGTGAGAGAGCCTTGTCACGAGAGTTGAGCCGTAATACAGGAGATCAGGGTTGCCGCCCTGAAACCGCTCATGCTCTGGCAACCAATCGACAAACAACGACAGTTCGCGGCCATGCTGTTTGCCTTGGCAAACTCGGTGTGTCTGGACCAGATGAGACAGGCTGCCCCAAGCCTGGACTAGCCTCAAACAGGGCCAATCAGGAAGATGTCCCTTCCCGCAAGTTTGCTGGTTGCCAAGCCAGACTGTCCTTGAGGGTGAATGGAGCGCACTTCCCTCGCTGCACCCTTGCCATCTCTTCTGGTTCACAGGCTCCTTGATTTTGCAGGTTCCATCAAGACACGCTACCGCCACCAGCTTACACTCTCGCTGAAAAGCAGTTATCAAATTGTCCTGTACACCGGCTCACTTCCGGTCGCGAATTGTACAGGTTCTCGCCCGTTGCAACCATCCTCAAACCAGGACTTACGCACCCGTTGATCACGGTCGGAATGCGAATAAAACACTTACTTTTTTATGACACGCAAGCCAGATCCCCTGATCACATTCCTCAAAACCCTCGAAGATGTGCGCCGTGCCTCCTCCTGTCGGCATAACTTCACAGACATGCTTGTTGTAGCGGTCTGTGCCATTATCGGCAACGCTGACACTTGGCAGGATATGGAAGAGTTTGGGAAGGAAAAGGAAGACTGGCTTCGAACATTTCTGGAGCTGCCACACGGTATACCCTCTCACGACACGTTCTACCGCACCTTGTGCTTGTTGGTCCCCAACAAATTCCAGGAGTTCTTCACCCGCTGGGTGAAATCCACATACCCGGAGGCTCGGGATATCCCAGACGAAGGAGTTGATGTCGAGCCCATTGATGGCAAGGCCATTAAGGGTTCACGTGGTAAAGGAAAAGGCAAGCGAGTAGTTCGTATTGTCAGCGCACGAAGCTCAAAACTCTCGCTGGTGCTCGGCCAGACGCGAGTAGATAAAAAGAGTAATGAGATTACCGCCGTCCCTGCTTTTCTGGCTGCTATTAACCTCACCGGTTGTCTGATCACCGCTGACGCCATGAGCTGTCAGAAAAAAATTGCCGAAGCCTGTGTGACCGAAGGTGCTGATTATCTGCTGGCAGTCAAAGGCAACCAGATACATCTTGAGGAAGACATCCAAAAACGCATTGATCAGCACTGGGAAAATCACCTTGAGGATGCTGTTTCGGACAGCTTCCACGCAGAGTCCAGCTGCGGACATGGACGTGAAGAGTGCCGGTGTTGCTGGGCATTTAATGACCGTGATGTCCTGAGGGATTATGAGGCTTGGGACGGATTGAAACAGTTTGGTGTCGTACAGTCCGACAGAAAAATTAACGGGATAGCTACGACAGCTCTGCGGTTTTATATCTGCAGCAAAGAGATGACCACAAAGGATATGCTCTAGCCACCCGGATGCACTGGAAGGTGAAGAATAATTTGCACTGGATGATGGATGTTGCGTTCTCAGAGGATGCCTGTCAGACCAAGAACGAAAATGCTGCGGAAAATCTCTCACCTCTTCGTCGTAGAGCCTTGAATATCCTGCAGCTTGATAAGACCAACAAGCGCAGCATCAAGGGCAAGCGGAAGAAGGTTGGCTGGAGCAATAGCTATATGGAAAAGCTACTCAAGGCATTTGAAACTGGTGCGTAAACCCTGGGAGGGTGGCGGTACTGCACCAACCTTTATCTGTGAGTCGCTCGCAGTTTTCTGCGCCCGTAGTGCGCTTACTGCCTGAATCCAGCGCGAATTCGTTTCGTTTCCGGTTCCAGGAGATTTCAAACAACTCTTCTTTCTGATTGACTCAGTGCATCCCCATGCACTGAGTCAATGAGCGTTTTGCAGAATTTCCTCAACGCTTTCTTGTCAAACTGTCGTCCAATCAAGAATCACTTTACCTGTCTGACCAGACGCCATAGCCTGAAAGGCCTCTTCGAAGCGGGCCACAGGAAACCGATGCGTGATTATCGGAGACAAATCCAGGCCCGACTGTAGCAGACTGCTCATCTTGTACCAGGTTTCAAAAATTTCTCTGCCGTAAATCCCCTTGAGTGTCAGCATCTTGAAAATGACCCGATTCCAGTCAATCCCAGTGCCCTTGGCCGGGATGCCCAACAGGGCCATCTTGCCACCGTTGTTCATCACCCCAATCATTTGCTGCAAAGCCTCGCCGCTGCCGGACATCTCCATGCCAATGTCAAACCCCTCGGTCATCCCCAGCTTGTTCATCTGGTCCCTTATCTTTTCGCGCCCGATATGCAGAGCTCCATCAATCCCCATGCGACGCGCAAGCGAAAGACGATAGTCGTTCATGTCAGTGATGACCACATATCGAGCACCGGCATGACGTGCGACAGCTGCCGCCATTATGCCAATGGGACCGGCTCCGGTGATCAGAACATCTTCCCCCACCAGATCAAACTGGAGCGCAGTGTGGGTTGCATTGCCAAAAGGATCAAACAGGGCGGCCATGTCATCGCTGACGCAGTCAGGCAGTGGAAAAACATTGCCAGCAGGCATCACCAGATACTCCGCAAAACTGCCAGGCCTGTTGACGCCCAACCCTTGACTGTTACGGCACAGGTGACGACGCCCGGCCCGACAGTTGCGGCAGTGACCACAGATCAGATGCCCTTCTCCTGACACACGGTCGCCTACAGCTATGCCTGTAACGTTCTTGCCCAGGCCGACCACCTGCCCGGCGAATTCATGGCCGAAAGTCAGGCCCAGCGGCACAGTGCTTTGCGCCCAGTCATCCCAGTTATAGATATGAATGTCGGTTCCACAGATCGCTGTCTTGCGTATCTTGATCAGAACATCACCATCGCCAGGGGAAGGAACCGGCTTTTCCTCCATCCACACACCGACCTCGGGCTTGAGTTTGGACAGCGTCTTCATCTTGCTCATATCCGTCCCTCCTGCTGATCTGGACTGATGACGCCAAGTTCACGACCAGTGTCCTCAAAAGCCTGGAGAGCTTTTTCCAGCTGTTCCCTGCTGTGGGTGGCAGAGACCTGGGTGCGTATCCGGGCCTGCCCCCGTGGCACCACGGGGTAACTGAAAGGCGTCACGTAGATTCCTTGCTCCAGAAGGCGCTCGGCAAAGGTGACAGCCAGATGAGCATCACCGAGCATCACCGGAATAATCGGATGCTGCTGGCCGGTCAGGCTGAAGCCCCTGCGGGTCAGGCCATCGCGGAAAAAAGCAGCATTGTCGCGTAAAGCACGACGCTGGTCGTCGCTGTCGGCAAGCCTGTCCAGAACCTTGAGTGTCACTGCCGCTATCATGGGACACAAACTGTTCGAAAACAGGTATGGCCGGGACCGGTTGCGTAGCCAGTCAATCACCTCTTTCTTGCCTGCCGTATAACCGCCAGAGGCTCCTCCCAGGGCTTTCCCAAGCGTGCCAGTAATAATATCCACCCGACCCATCACCTGACAGTGCTCGTGTGTTCCACGTCCCTGCTCGCCTATAAAGCCGACAGCATGAGAGTCATCCACGACGACCAGCGCCTGATGAGCCTCTGCCAGATCGCAAATAGACGACAGGTTCGCAATAACACCATCCATGGAGAAGACCCCGTCTGTCACAATCATCTTGTGGCGACAGTCCGCACTCGCTGCCGCTTGCAGCTGCGTTTCCAGATCGTCCATATCATTGTTGGCATAGCGATAGCGGCGCGCCTTGCACAAACGCACACCATCGATGATCGAAGCATGGTTCAACGTATCGCTGACAATGGCATCTTCTGCATCAAGCAGAGTCTCGAAAAGCCCTGTGTTGGCATCAAAGCAGGATGAATAAAGAATGCAGTCCTCCATACCAAGGAAGTGTGCAATGCGCTCTTCCAGTTCTCTATGTACATCCTGGGTGCCACAAATAAAGCGGACAGAGGCCATGCCATAGCCGTAGCGTGTCAGCGCCTGCTGCCCGGCTTCGATCAGCTCCCGGGATCCGGCCAGCCCCAGATAATTGTTGGAACACAGGTTGATGACCCGTCCCTGTGCTATCAGAACGTCCTCTGCCTGCTGTGATTGAAGGACGCGCTCGTCTTTATAGAGCCCCTGCTGCCGCAGCTCCTGGAGGTTGCGCGACAGCTGTTCATAGAAAGCTGCTTTCATGGGCATTCCCGGTATTGTTATGTGACAGGGTGCAAAAAAGTCGGCGGCATGGTACTGCATTTTGCCCCGACAGGCACAGGAAACTTGCCCGAAGGCTGTCTGAGAATAGACCGACAATTATGCGTGCGACGGATTTTGCCATTTTCACCCCAGCTGGCGTCAACCCAACAGCAGCAGGCCCACACCAGCGTACAAACGGTTGCACACCAGCCCCTTCCTCCAGCGGGCGCTATTGCTGGACAATCTCCCGGCAGGCTTGATCCGCGTATGCTTATCCTGCAACCTGAAAGAAACGCCGTCCCTGTTACAAGGATGTAACTGAACCTGCAGGATGCTGTCTGTATGCTACGCACGCTTCTTTTATCCGCATTCGCGGGTCTTTTGCTATTAAGTCTCTGGTTCTATCCCCAGGTGCTGACGATCCTGGCCGGCCTGGCCCTGTTCCTGTTTGGCATGCTGTGCCTGGAACAGGGCTTCGGCCAGGTCAGCGGGGGACGCCTTGCACGCCTGCTCAGATACAGCACCCAGGGCCGCTGGAGCAGCTGGCTCACCGGCATCCTGTCTACCGCCATACTGCAGTCCAGCTCCCTGAGTTCTGTCATGGCGGTGTCCTTTGTCAGCACCGGCATTATCAGCCTGGCCGCCGGGCTGGCGCTGGTGATCGGAGCCGGGCTGGGATCCACCCTGGGGGTCTGGCTGATTGCCGCCTACGGCATGACCGTCTCTATCAGCCACTACGCCATGCCCATGCTGGTGCTCGGCACCCTGCTTCAGCTTCAGACATCAGGCCCACGCACCCGGGGCGGGGGATCTATACTGCTCGGCATCGGCTTCCTGTTGCTGGGCATTCACTACATCCGCGAAGGGGTCACAGGTGCCGGAGACCTGTCCTGGTTGACAGCTGATCACGGCATGCTCGGCGGCGTGCTGGCCGGGCTGGCGCTGACAGTTGTGACCCAGTCGAGCCACGCCCTTCTGGTGGTGGTCATGGTTGCCCTCAACGGCGGATTGATGGAGTTGCCCCAGGCATTGGCTCTGTGTATAGGCACCAATATAGGCACAACAACAACCGCACTGATTGCCGCCCTGGGTGCTACCACCGAGGGACGCAAGCTGGCACTGGGAAATCTGTTTTTCAAACTGATCGCCACCGTCCTGATTCTGCCACTCATGCCCTTCTGGGACCAACTTGCCACCGCGCTGGGCATGGCAGGGCTGCCCGTTTTCCAGCTGGCACTTTTTCACAGTCTGTTCAACCTGGTGGGGGGGCTGGCTTCCGTGCTGCTGGTGGGGAAAATAGAACACATCCTTGGTCGCATCTTTCAGGGCGCCAGGCGGCAGCCAGCCACCGATGCACAGCCGTCTCCCCGTCAGCCCGTACGCGCCAGGCTGCTGACGCCCGTCGTCATGCATCACCCCGATTCTGCCATAACGGCCTTGCGCACCGAGACAGCCAATCTCTACAGGCGCACTGTGGAGATTACCGGAATTGGTCTTTATCTGGGCGATGAACTTCTGCAGGGAAAAGAGCCGGTCTGGCCGACAGCAGTGACTCATCCCCTGCCAAACTGGCGTATTGGCAAACTGTACAAACAGCAGGTACGCGGACTCTACCAGGATATCAGCCGTTTCTGTGAGCAGCTGGAAGCCGATACCCTGCCAGGCCTGCGCGAGCCGGCACGGGCCATACGCACGGCTTGTGACAACTTCGTTACTGCCATCAAGCAGCTGCGCCTGCTGCAGAAAAGCCTGCGGCTTTATCTGCGCGCAGATGCTCCCGTTGTGCGCGAGCACTATGAGCTATTGCGGTATCGTGTCGCCACTACCCTGCACAAGCTGCAAGAGCTGGCCCAGAGCACAGACGAGCAGACCTTGACACAGGAAGTCACAGAGCTGAAGCGCGAGCTGCACCGTCAGGATCTTCTGGTCGGTACGGCACTGAGCGTACTGCTGGATGATGAGAATACGACAGCGGACCATATCACCACGCTGGTCAAAGACAACGGAACCGCCCACGGCATCTGCAACAACCTGATCGACGGCGCCGTTATTCTGCTCCTGCAGGGCCAGGGAGCCATCATTTCTGCCCGGCAGCACGACGAGGAGAACAAACATGAAGTGGGTGAGAAGACCGGTCAGAGCAGCTTGTGGCCTCCCGCTCGACACAGTACGCCGAAAGGCCCCATGAAACCCTGCAGCAGCTGACGGAACACAAAGCCCCCCAAGGGCAAAGACAGGCTCACACCCGGACAGGCTGGCCCCTCTGCATGCACATCATGTACATGGCACGAGGGGCCAGCACCGGCACCCTCTCCCTCGCGACGTCCCAGGCCAGCCAACCGGACAGTCGGACGAACGACACGCCTCAAGAACCCAAAACGGGCAGCCCTGTCACAAACCAGAAGCCCTGTCAGGACTTGCTGCGCACATAGAGAACGAGACTGTGATCCACCAGTTCAAATCCATGCTGCTCCGCAATAAGCTTTTGCAGGCGCTCTATATCTTCGCTGTGAAACTCGAGAATCTTGCCCGTATCCAGACAGACCATGTGATCGTGATGATCACCGTCCGCCAACTCGAATACCGAGTGGCCACTGTCGAAATTATGTCGCTGGATCAGTCCCGCACTCTCGAACTGGGTCAAGACCCTGTAGACCGTTGCCAGTCCTACATCTTCTCCCGCCTCAAACAACGCCCGGTACACATCCTCCGCGCTCATGTGCTTGTCAGCAGAGCTTTCCAGGATATGCAGGATCTTGACGCGGGGGGCGGTCACCTTCAGCCCCACTTTGCGCAGCTCTTGACCTCTCACTCAAGCATTCCTTCCCCAAGTCTCTGGCAACGCTACAAACCGGATGGTATCTTCACCGGTCGAAGCAAAATAGTGGATGTTACAAGGCAATGCAAAAACCGAAGGCAGCCCTGGCCCCTGTGATCCTGATACTGGCACAGTCTGTCGGCTGCGCCTGGATTCAGGACGGCTCCAAGGCCCCCAGCTTTCCGGGTGCCTACAAAATCGATGTTCAACAGGGCAACATCATCACGCCTGAGACAGTCGCCAGACTACACACCGGCATGACCCGTAACCAGGTTCTGTTCGTCATGGGCCCCCCCTTGTTACCTGATGCTTACAACCGTCACCGCTGGGATTACGTCTACACATTCAAACCCGGAGGGAAAGAGTGGACCCGCAAAGCCGTGAGTTTGTTTTTTAGCGATGACAAGCTGGTTCGCATTGAAGGAAACAAGATGACAGGCTAAGGCCGGACTCGCTCGTCTCTTCCGGCCCTGAGGAGGCAGACAGCCCCTTCTCCCGGCAACTTCCCCGACAATAGCTGTCGCACCTTGTGCAAGGACAGGAGGGTGCAAGGACAGGAGGGTACAAGAACAGGCGGCATGTCGTGAATCTTCCGTCCTATCCCTCTGGCCCCTCTTTCCCTTTACCTGAACGCCGCGCTGCAACCTTCAGGGCCCTTTGCCGACGCAGCTCCCGCGGGTCCGTCAGCAAGGGCCTGTAGACTTCAACGCGCTCGCCGTCTGCCAGCTCGCGCGAGTCGGGCTCGGTGACCTGCTTGCCAAAAATGCCAAGCGGAGCTGTTGCCAGATCGATCTCCGGAAAGTGCTCAGCAAGACCTGACTGCATAACCGCAGAGCGCATAGTGGTCCCCCGGAGTACCCTGATGCGCACCAGCCGCTGTCGGTGCGGCAAAGCACACACGACCTCCACACCTAGCCTGTCTTCAGCCACCATGCACCTTTTCTTATACTTATGGGTCCCTTGTTACGCTGATCTTGTGTGAACCAAACAACTGCCCGCTTCTCGCCAGCATAACAACCGCCTCACACCCGGCCATTGGCGTCATGGTCAGCCAGGCGCGACAGGCTGCCACCGGCCAGCTCATCAGCCCGGCCACAAAAAGCCTCTACCATGGTGTTGGCTACCTGCTCAAACATGCGACCCACCGTCGACCGCAGTAACAGATTCTTGATTTCAAACTGGAGATCAAGGCTTACCTTGCAAGCGTCTTCTGCCAGGGGCTGAAACACCCAGAGCCCGTGCAGCGCAGAAAAGGGACCTTCTTTCAAGGTGATCTCGATACGCTCCTCTGGTTGCATGCAGTTGCATGTTACAAAGGAAATCCCCACGCCTCCTCGCTTGATCTGGACGCGCGCCTGCACAACCCTGTCCGTTTGCTCAAGGATGCTGACTCCGGTACACCAGGGCAGGAAATCCGGGTAAGACAGGACATCACCGACCAGACCATACATATAACCAGCCGAATGCTGGACGAGCGCAGAGCGCTGAATCCGGGTCATGGGCCACTCAACCCAAAAAGTTTTCAGTAAAAATGACCAGCACTGCCAAAGGCGCCACCACCCGACACAGGGCACGCCAGACATTGAAGCCCCCCGTTGACAGGTTAAGTTCTTTGTAGATCAGGCTCCGCTTCATGACCCAACTGGCAAAAATCGCGATCAACAAACCGCCCAACGGCAAGGTGATGTTGGCCGAAAGAAAGTCAACTGTCTCAAAGAAAGTGCGGCCGAGAAACAGCTTGTCCGACCACTCGTTGAATGACATCACCGTACCCAGCCCCAGCAACCATGCCAACAAGCAATACGCCGTTGTTCCCACCGCCCGTTTAATGGCGAAACGCTCTGCCAGCCATGTCACCAGCGGCTCCACCATGGAGATAGAGGAAGTGAGTGCCGCAATGCTCACCAGCAGAAAGAACAGGCCACCGAAAAACTGGCCGGCTGGCATGGAGGAAAATACCGCAGTCAGCGTGACAAACATCAGCTCAGGGCCTTGATTGGGCTCCATCCCCTGAGAAAAGGTGAGCGGGAAAATAATCAGACCGGCCACCAGAGCTATGGCCGTATCAAGCGAGGCCACCACGGCCACCGTACTGGCAATGGACTCCTTCTTGGGCATGTAAACGCCGTAGGCCATGATCGCCCCCATGCCCACACTCAAGCTGAAAAAGGCGTGCCCCAGAGCAGCCAGCAAGGCCTGGCCGGTCAAGTCTTCCGGATGAAATTCCAGAAGAAAGCGCACGCCTTCCATAAAGTGGCCAGAGTACATGACGCTGTAGCCCAGAAGAACCACCAGCAAAACAAAGAGGCTGGGCATAATGATTCTCAGACTGCTTTCCAGGCCCTTGTGTACACCGCGGGCCACTATGATGCCCGTCAGCACCATGAACACAGAATGCCAGACTGTCATGCGCAGCGGACTGAGGGTAAGAGCCTCAAAGCTGGCATCAGCCTGCTCGGGCGTAATATGGTCAAATGTACCGGAAAACATGCCGATGGTGTAATACACCGCCCAACCGGCTATCACGCTGTAGAACGACAGAATACACATGCTGCTGACGGCAGATATCCAGCCGGACACCCCCCACCAGCGACTGGCCTGTGAGGTTTTGGCCAGCTCACTCATGGTGGTGATCGGACTGTGACGGCCGTGACGCCCAAGGGCCACTTCCGCCATCATGATGGGCACGCCCACAGCGGCGATAAAGCATAGATACGCGAGAACGAAAGCTCCCCCCCCGTTGACACCCGCCATATAGGGGAACTTCCACAGGTTACCCAGCCCTATAGCTGAGCCTGCTGCTGCCAGAACAAAAGTCCAGCGATGAGTCCAGGTCCGGGCAGGAACCACTTGCTGATCGCCCATGACATTCCTCAAAAAAATTCAAAAAAGGAGAGGGAAAAAAAGATCACGGAGCAACAGGGCTCCTCGACAGCTCCGCAAAGCCAGGCGGCCTATTCTATAGAATTACAGGCTTGGCACAACCGATAGACGGGAAAGGGCATGGCATTCATGCGCAAGGTCCGTATAATCACGCCATTATGGCAAAGAAATCCAAAAAGACTGGAGCGAGCTCCAGCATAGTTATCAACAAAAAAGCGCGCTTCGACTATCACCTTGATGAGCCTTTTGATGCTGGCCTTGTCCTTGAAGGCTGGGAAGTCAAGAGTCTGCGCCAAGGGAAAGTGCAGTTGATTGACAGCTACGTATTACTCAAAGATGGTGAGGCCTGGCTGGTGGGTGGCCTGATTACCCCGTTGGCCACGGCTTCCTGCCACGTCCCGGCTGACCCGCGGCGCGACAGAAAACTGCTACTCAAGCGAAGGGAGCTGGCCCGCCTGTTTGGCCAGACCCAGCAAGTGGGCTTTACCTGCGTGTGTACACAGTTGCACTGGAAAAAACACCTGGTGAAGGCGCGCATCTGTCTGGCGCGCGGAAAGAAAGACTTCGACAAGCGTGCTGCCACCAAGGAGCGGGAGTGGAACATAGAGAAGCAGCGCGTCATGGGGCGGGGGTGACAGGCCATCCAGCAGGCGGCCTGGCAAGCGCTCCCGCCGCGCACCCCCATCCACTGCCACATGCGAACGAGCCTGTCATTGCCAGTCTGCAGCAAAACAGTACCAGACGGCCGGCCGGCTCGGCCGAAAACAGACGCGAAGTCTGCGAAGCTCCTCCAGACTCTTCGGGGACTCGGCCTGTGTCCCAGGGCTCGGTGATAAGCTCATCTGAGCAACCGGTCTCCCGGCCGTCACTAACCCCACTGACGGCTTGAAGCCAACATTGTAGTTCTGCAACGACCGGCCCAGGCCCACAACATCCACAACATCCACAATATTCACCGCCCGCTCCCGAACAACTCTTCGTGTTTTCACGGCGGGCAGTCTGACAAGGATCACCAATGTCGGAGAGTCGAGAACCTTTTTCAATACTCTCTGACGGCGAAGGCTTGCTCCGCTGGCACCCATAAAAGACTTGTCCTCGCCGCAGCTCCCCTTGCCCCCCGACTTTCCTCCGCAGAGCCATGGTGACGAGGCGACATGCTCTGACACGACGGGAGCCCAGGCCATGCATCCTCTGCGCAAGCCCCGCCCCTGCGCATGCCGACGATAACCACCGCCCTGGATTGCCCCGCGAGCTCATGAAGGCCGAACAGTTTGGGCGCAGGGAAAGGCTGAACAATCAATACCACGCCAACCACTCTCCTGCACTGCCAGCAAAGGAAGGCGACGACGACTGCGCTTCTCAACCCAGCCCATCCCAGACATTGAGCATGACCTGCACTGGTTGCTGCATTTTATAAAAACGCTTGCCGAACAAAGAGACCAAAGGCTGCTCCCTCAACCCTGCACTCTGGAAGTGCGAGCACCTGTAGCTCCACAAAACCTGCCAAGCCAACAGCAAGGGAAAAAAGCTGGCTGGGGCAACTGCCATACGAGAAGTCTTTTTGTATGGTTCCCAACAGGCACCCGCCCAGGCGTTAACACCAGGACACTTACTGATTTCCAGACTTGTCCTCAGCAGCACCTTCCTTGGGTGCTTCAGATGTTTCAGATGCTTTTGCTTTTGCTTTGGCAGCTTTTGCCTTGGCGGATGCTGCGAGCTTCTGTCGACGTAATGATATGAGGATAATCGCGACATCCTTATAGAACTCCGGCGCTATGTAGCAATATCCAGACGATTGCTTGGCATAAATCTTTCTGGCCAGCTCTACGTTATGAACAACAGGAATTCCTTGCGCATCCAGTTTTTTTATTTCATCTTCAGCACGCAAATCTGTCGAAACCCCCAAGATCAAAGGAGCCCTATCCTTGTCTTTTTCATAGCAAACAGGAATCAAAATATGCTGGGGATTTGCCAATGCAAAGTTTGGCTTTCGACCTTTAACCATAGGAGCCTCCATAACTTCACGCATGGCAGACCGCCTGGCCGACTTCATTTCAGGCGACCCTTCCATTTCTTTTGACTCATTTTTGACTTCAGTGAAAGTCATCTTGTTCTTCTGCAAAAAGACAAAGGTCTCTATCATGAAGTCTATAGTGCCCACGACAATACCATAGATAATAAATATACAAGATGCATAAATAGTCATTTTGACGAGAATTGTAGAAAAGTAGTCGGGATTATTTACGAAGAGAAGGACGCCCAATCTTGAGCCAAAAACATCATAGATATATTTCAGAATAAATAATAAGGCCAAAAGTTCGAACACAACTTTAAGCGACTTGAAAAGAGCTACAGGTCCATAGGAATTCTTGAATCCGTTGGCAGGGTTCAGTTTGTCAAGCTTTATCCCAAACTCAGATGTATTGACAACCGATTTATTAAGAAGAACCCACTGAATAATACTGAAAACGAGTTTTACCACAAAAAAGAAAATGACAAAAAAAGAAATCTCACTCACCACCATAGAAACTTGGCACGCTATACCAGCAAAAAGAGCAACGTAGAAAAAATTCGAGAAGTTTAAAAACCAATATAAAAAGAAAAATATCATCAGACCGGTAAAGGCTATCAACTGTATTGTGGGATCAGCCAGCTGCGTTTTTGGAAATTGTCCCTTCTTTTGTAGGTCCTGCAATTTTTTGCTTGAAGGCGGGTATTTCTTCGGCTCACTGGATTCAGACATGGAACTTTCCCTTTATGCCTCTTCTTCATCCAGAACAACTGTTTCTGTTACAAAGCTTTCACTGGCAAGGTCTTCTGTACTGCATACTGTCAGGGTAGACAGTGCGCGCTGAAAGAACGTTTTCACCGCCTGCAAGTTTTGTTGGTTTGTGACAACAATGAGCGCCACATCTTCTGATGTTAAAAGAGAGATGACCTTATTTCGTGTAAACTGCCTGAAAGCAATCAACTCATCGACATTTTCATTCTGACCAGACACAAAACCCTGTACCTTTCCCAGATAGGACTCCGAAGGGACCAGAGCAACGACTTGCCTGGAAAGCATGAGAATTCTCTCGGTTATTTCATACTTGGCCTGGGGGCGTACTCTTGTGAACCAGTTGCTGCTGTCACTATCAATTTTTGACCAATAGATGACTGCCTCAAAAAAGCTCACCATATCAAGATAAAACTCAGGAGAGGACAGCATTTCCTTGACGATATCATGCACACGACCCATACCAATGGCCGACTCCACTTCACTTTTTATGGTTTCGCTTTGGCCTCCCAGGGCATCCAGAATGCTTTTTGTATGTTCAAGATTGTACTTTGCAACAACCCTGTTCTTCAGGAAGTAGCTAGCTATACGGCGTACGTTGTAATCAATGTTGTCGCTGTGATAAAAGACATCGTCATCCATAATGACGACATGACTGGATTCAACAGATCCTGGCGAATATGTGAAAATTTCAACATTGGAGATAGTGATACTGATGACATGCTCCATATTACTGTCAACATCCACTACAGGATGACCCAAAGGCACATTCCAGAGCTGATGCTCCATTTCCTTTGCTATTTTTTTTATGATCTCATGATGGTTTCTTTGCGCGACCTTGATGCTCAGAGTTGAAAACACGCCCTGGCTCACTTTCTCTTCCCCCGAGTCTTCTTCAGGCGGCTTGCCCTGATCTTTATATAGATAAAAAGCAAGAGCAGCAAGAGAGAGAGAAAGAGGAAAACACGATAGCAATAAATCGGTGTTACCAAGACCCAGAAACATTATAATGGCACTGAGAACAGACAAACTTTTCCAGAACTTATTGACCTGACCCAGCATCTGCCCAACAAATGCCCCTGTTTTCTGATATTCAGATTTTATTCTGGTCAAGTAGACGCCGCAGGCCATAGAAAGCAGCAAACTGGGTATCTGGGATACCAGTCCATCACCAATCGTCAATACAGAGAATTTACTGACAGACTCTGCCAGAGAGTAACCAAACTGATTGATTCCAACATATATCCCTCCAAATAAGTTCACGAGGCTAATAATAATGCCGGCGATGGCATCACCTTTCACAAATTTCATAGCGCCATCAAGCGATCCAAACAGCTTGTTTTCAATCCCCAGATCAGAGCGCAACATCTTGGCTTGTTCACCGGTGATAAGGCCACTCTTCAAGTCCCCATCAATTGTCATTTGTTTTCCAGGAAGCGCATCAAGAGAGAAACGAGCAGAAACCTCAGCCACCCTCTCCCCGCCTTTGGTCACAACAAGGAATTGTACAATGGTGATAATGATAAATATCAACAAACCAGAAAAGAGATTGCCGCCCATGACAAAACTGCCAACGGCCTCAATAACACTGCCGACATTTTCATTGGCAATGATGTTTTTTGTCGTTGCAATGGAAAGCAACAATCTGAAAGTTGTCAAAAGGAGAACAAACGTAGGTAAAAAGGTCACATTGAGAGGATTGTCGTTCTCTAAAGTGATCATCAGTAAGAGCGCAGAGCTGGTGAAGCTGACAAGAATGAAAATATCTATCACCGGGCCTGGCAGTGTTATCAGAATGATCGTGGGAAGTATAAGCGCAAGAACAATACTTCCAATGTTGAAAGAAAACTTATCCCCCGCTTTCATCAGAATTCATATACTCATGAGCCAATCTTTCTTTCGCCGCAGCCAAAATGGCGTCAACAGTAAAAGAAAAAACCTGCTTGTCGTTTTCAAACTCGAGAATCAGTTGGCCTTCCTCCACATACTGGTTCAGGCTGTATTCTGCATGCCTCTCTCCAAGGTGAGCCTGAAATGCCTTGCATACAAAATCAACAAATTCCCCCGAAGTCGTTACCTGGCGCAAAGCATCTACAACATGCTCAATCATCTCAATTTTGCACGCGTTCAGGTACTGGGCTGCCTCGTGCATAAAGGCATGTAACTGGCCAGAGTAGGTCTCGGACAAAACCACCGCTGCATTCTTTTCAAACGAGTCCAGCCTCGACGCAAGATGTGACTCATATTCTCCCCTGATGTGCTCTACTTTTTTTTTTCTTCTGCTCTCTCCCTCAGTGCCCGCTGCTTGGCAGCCGCCAGTATATGCTCCACCTCTTTCTTCGTGTGTTCGAAGAGCTCTTTGGAAGCCCTGAAATACTGGATATCTTCAGCTTTTATCAGCGCACTGTCTTCATCTTTCTTTATGGCAATAAACATGGCAAAAAACTCTGTGTGTCCGGGCAAGCAACCCTATCAGCAAGCACTCACCCCAAAAGGCTGTCATGACGGCCCGACCCAAGCCACCCCGCCACCAGTCCGAAGCCTGTCAGTCCGAAGCCTGTGCGACCGTCCACAAGACCACGAAACACCGCCACCCCGCCAACGAGACGCACTGGCGGGGTGGCAGATGCGCACTCCCGCACCGGGATCTCGCAATCGGCTGAAGGCGTTGCCCCCGGACGGCACCCGACATCGCAAGGACTCATCGTATATAACACAAAAAATACGAATTTCCAGCGTGCTCTGTCACGCATCCATGCTCGTCCCCATCTTGAGAACAGGATATACTGCGCGCCATCCAGGGTGGTTCACGCCCGGCTCAAATCCAACTGAACGCTGTCACTTTATGGAAAAGATCTACAATCCGGCTGCCATCGAGAGAGCCTGGTACACAACCTGGGAAGAAAGCGGATGCTTTGCACCATCCGGATCCGGCGCCCCCTACAGCCTCGTCATTCCACCGCCCAATGTCACCGGCAGCCTGCACATGGGGCATGCATTCCAGCAAACCATCATGGATGTGCTGGTGCGCTATCACCGCATGAAGGGCTGCCGAACCCTCTGGCAGCCTGGCACTGATCATGCCGGAATAGCCACACAGATGGTGGTGGAGCGCAAACTGACCGCAGAGGAAGGCAAAACCCGCCAGGATCTGGGACGCGAGGCCTTCATCAATAAAATATGGGACTGGAAAGCACATTCGGGCGGCTCCATCACAGGTCAAATGCGCCGTCTGGGTCTCTCGGTAGACTGGAGCTGCGAAAAGTTCACCATGGACCCGGCCTTCAGCAAGGCGGTCAACGAAGCCTTTGTGCAGCTGTACAGGCAGGGCCTCGTCTACCGGGGCAAGCGGTTGGTCAACTGGGACCCCGCACTGCGCACAGCCATCTCTGATCTGGAAGTGGATAATCGGGAGCAGAAGGGCAGCATGTGGTATATACGCTACCCTCTGGCAGACGGTGCCCGGACGGCCGCCGGCGAGGACTGTCTGACTGTCGCCACCACCCGTCCCGAAACCCTGCCCGGCGACACGGCCCTGGCGGTCAATCCGGAAGACCCCCGTTACAGCCACCTGGTCGGCAAGCATGTCCTGATTCCGCTGGTCAACCGGCGTATTCCCGTTGTGGCCGATTCCCACGCAGACAGCACGCGTGGCACAGGCTGCGTCAAGATAACACCCGCCCACGATTTCAACGACTACCAGGTGGGTCAGCGCTCGCAGCTCCCGATGGTCAACATCATGACCCGGGACGGTCGCATCCGGCGTCAGGGAGAAACTTTCAACAGCAAGGGGGAGCCGCTGGAGCTCGATGCCCCTGTCCCTGACATCTGTCACGACCTGCCTGTGGCCAAGGCGCGGGTCCGCATGGTCGAGGCTCTGGAGCAGGCAGGACTGCTCGAAAAAATCGAAGACCATGGGCTCACAGTCCCCCGTGGTGATCGCTCCGGCGCCATTATCGAGCCACTATTGACCGACCAGTGGTTTGTCCGCGCAGCCCCCCTGGCCGAGCCTGCGATTGAGGCCGTCAAAAATGGTGATATCCGGTTTATTCCCCAGCAGTACGAAAACATGTACTTTTCCTGGATGAACAACATCCAGGACTGGTGCATCTCACGCCAGCTCTGGTGGGGGCACCGCATCCCCGCCTGGTATGACGCCGATGGCAAGGTTCATGTTGGCCTGAACGAGCAGGAAATACGCCAGCAACAAGGCCTGGATGCCGGAGACAGTTTGCGCCAGGATGAAGACGTTCTGGATACCTGGTTTTCTTCAGCGCTCTGGACCTTCGCCTGCCTGGGCTGGCCAGAATCCAGCGACAGGCTACGTCAGTTCCATCCCTCCGAAGTGCTGGTGACCGGCTTTGACATCATCTTCTTCTGGGTGGCCCGCATGATCATGATGACGCTCCATTTCGTGCGGGATGAGCAGGGCAAACCACAAGTTCCGTTCAGAAACGTCTACGTCACCGGACTGATACGTGACGACAAAGGCCAAAAGATGTCCAAGTCCAAAGGGAATGTTCTGGACCCGCTGGACATGATTGACGGCATTGACCTTCCAGCGCTGCTGGCCAAACGTTGCAGCAACATGATGCAACCGCAACAGGCGGTCCGTGTTGAACAAGGTACCCGCAAGGCTTTTCCGGACGGCATCGCCGCCCACGGCACTGATGCCTTGCGTTACACACTCTGCTCCCTGGCCTCCACCAGTCGCGACATCAACTGGGATATGAAACGGCTGGAAGGCTATCGCAACTTCTGCAACAAGATATGGAACGCCGCCAGCTATGTGCTGGCCAACACCTGTGACCAGGACAGCCTGGCAACCGACGTCTCACCCGGGCTGGCAGAACGCTGGATAGTCTCCAGGCTGCACCGTCTCATAGGCCAGCTGGACAAGAACATGAGCAGCTTCCGGCTTGATCACGCCAGCAATAATCTGTACGACTTTATCTGGAACAGCTACTGCGCCTGGTACATTGAAATATCCAAGCCCGTCCTGCAGAACGACAAGGTACCGCAAGACAGGGCAAGGGCCACGCGGCAAACACTGCGCCAGGTGCTGGAAGTCATCCTGCGTCTGACGCATCCTTTCATGCCGTTCCTGACCGAGGAGCTGTGGCAACAGATAAGGCCAGCGGAGCCGGAGCAAGCACAGCTGCTGATGGCCGCGTCCTGGCCTCAGGCGAATCTGGAGCGGATCGATCCTTCGGCAGAAGAGGAAATGTCCTGGATTCAGGACCTTGTGACTGCTGTGCGCGCTGTACGTGCGGAAATGAATATCAGCCCCGGCAAACCGCTGCAGATTCTGCTGCGCAACCTGTCTTCTTCCGAGCAACAATGGCTGCACAAACACCGTGACCTGCTGGTGCATCTGGCCAGACTGGAAGATATAAAAACTCTTGAGCCAGACGCAGAAGCGCCCATGTCGGCCACGCGCCTGATAGGCGACACAGAACTTCTGGTGTGTCTGGCTGGAGCCATCGACCAAAAAGGAGAGCTCGCCCGACTGTCGCGCGAAGAAGATCGCCTGGCAAAAGAAGTCGACCGTCTTGAGAAAAAACTGGGCAACAAACAATTTATTGAACGGGCGCCGTCTGAGGTTGTCGCCCGGGAGAACGCCAGGCTGACCGAAGCCCGAACAGCGAAAGACAGGGTCAGTCGACAACGCAGTGCCATGGAGACTATGGAATAAGGCCCTGGCCAGGACGACAAATCCCGTCTGAAGCCGCACCATCCTGGACTTTCTGTTACAGTCAAAAACTGACCGGAGCAGTAACGGGCCCACCGGCGCGTTACTGCTCTCTCTTTTTCGCCGTCTGAAGCCGACCGATGGAGGTATTTCATGTCAGGCAAAATGGGTACACAGCTGGGACGTTTTATAGCGCTGGCCACGTTTCTGGTAGCGACCATGGCACAGTCCGGCGTGACACACGCAGCGAGCGAACAGCCCGATCTGAAAAGCGTCAAGGCAAGGGTGCAGGACAGCCTTCAGCAAGTAAACAAGTCGCTGTCGCTTGAAAGTCTGGAAGCCACGTCGGTGACTGGTATTTTCCAGGCCATGCTGGCTTCAGGTGAGCTGTTATATTTCTCTGGCGACGGCAAACACCTTTTCACCGGAGATCTTGTCGCCCTCACAAAGACCGGGCCAATGAACCTCACTCAGGCCTTTCGCAAAAATATGGCGCATCAAAAACTGCCAGCAGTAAAAACCGCTGCCGTCTTTCCTGCTGAAGGCCAACGTCAGGCCCTCGTGTATGTCTTTTCGGATGTCGACTGTGGCTACTGTAAGCAGCTGCATAAGGAGATACCGCAGCTGACTGAGAAAGGAGTCGAAGTCCGCTATCTTGCTTTTCCCCGTGGCGGCGAGCGGGCACCGGCCTGGGCAAAGATGGAGTCCGCATGGTGCAGAAAAGACAAGAAAGACAAGATCGCAGCACTGGACAGCCTGATGGACAGCAAAACCATCGCCTCAGCCACCTGCGACAACTCGCCTATCCAGTCTCACTATGATCTGGGCCGCAAGTTGGGCGTCACGGGCACACCAAGCCTTTTCCTGGAAGACGGCAGCAACATCCCCGGCTACAGACCTGTATCCGAACTGCTGAAGTTGATAAAGCCGCAAAAACCATAGCGACTGACTCACCAGCGCCCTCACACAATATCCCTTTGCTTTTTCCGGAAGCTGACACAGCTGTCAGCTTTCGGGAATCACCTCCTCAGGTTTGTGCTCTCAGGAAGACCGACAATCACAACTTGCACCAGAAGCCCTCCGGACGTGCAAGCACAAGAGGAGAAGACTCTCATGCACACGCCTGCCGCAACCGGGCCCAGGCCCGCTGTCACCCCGCATGCCAGCCGCTTCACCAGCCCGGAACCCTCTGCTGCTGTCTCCTCTTGCAAAAGGCTTGTTGCACGTCAGCGTGAGGCGGGCGACTGCCGCGCCTCGACGGGCATTACGGAACCTTCCTGCCAGCTGTGCACTTCCCGGACTGGCGGTGCGATTGCCTTGCAACCGCAACGAGGACTGCGCTTGCTGCTGTCTTACCCTGACAAGGACGCCATTCGCCTGATGGTCGACGGTTGTTTACTGGTGGCCGAGCGCGGCTGGACCCGGTACGAGGCGCGCGAACCGGGCAGTCTCGACAGTCTGATTCTGGGATGGGCGTACCTTGTGAGTCGTTTGACGAAAATAGCAGAAGACACAACGACAACAGGCCTGGATCTGAACAAGGATTTCGTCACTGGCCTGCACAAGGCCTTGTCAAATCACTATCCGGCTGCTCGCCAAAGTGCCTTGTTGCAGCCTGCTCGCGTCGACATTTGTTGCGCCCTTCCCTTGTGTCATACCTCACTGCCTGGCGTCTGGTATCCGAGTGATGGCGGATTTGGCGAAGCAGAACAGGAGTTCAGGCTGTTCATGAATCAGTCTGCCGAGACCCGCTTGACGGCCGACAAGGAATCTGGCCCTTTCAATCTGTTGTGGAGCTTGAGAAAAGCGACACCAGGTCACCCGAAACACCTTTTCTACGGACTCAGTCCGGGTATGGCACAGAGATTGTGGAGCCTCGCTGATCATCCCGGAAAGGTGTTCAGCCTGTTGCACAGCCAGCTCCCCCCAAGCCGATCTGTTGCGGAGGCCGCTTTTAACACGATAAAGAGGGTGATGAGTCTGGATATCCGTAATTATCTGTGTTTCGTGACGCCCGGCCAGCAGCTGCATACGGCCTGCCTGAGTTTTATTCTCGACAGGCTGTCTGCGGATCTGTCAGCCGCAAACAGTGACGAGGACGTTCTTCGGGCGCTGGTGATTATGGCGAGGGCTTTCAATCTGCTGCATCCCTTTCGCTCTGTCAATGGTCGTACCGCCATGCTGATGCTGCAATACGCGCTCATGGCCTATGGGTATCCGCCTGCGACCCTGGAGGACCCCAATGTTTTCTTTCTGCACTCTGTGCCCGAAATGCTTGCCGCCCTCCAACAGGCTCTGGCGCAGACAAGGGCTTTGTTGTCATCCTCGGCAAGCCATGGTTACTCCGATTGTCACGGCTATCCCATCTTCGCACCGGATCCCTGGTCGCTCGCCTGGCGCAAGCTTGTCCGGCGCGCAGGACAAGAATCCACAGAGACGAACGCCGACGCATATCCCCACTTGCTGCCGGGATACAGGCGGCCGGCAGCCGGCACCACGTCTTGCCAGCCCGGCACCCAGGCCATGGTGCGCCGGGTGCGACGCCACTCGGCATGAGTTTTGATAAAGCACGGAGGGGCTGGCACAACGAATCCGGCAAGAATCGCTCACTCCTGTTCGCAAATCCTGTGCGCTCGGTGTATGTTTGCACTTTTTTTGCAGGGGCGCGCGGTGGAGTATGAGGTGGAGTATGAATTGTCCCACAGGCTGGATGCCTGCGGCTTGTTTTGTCCGGAGCCGGTGATGTTGTTGCACAGGGCGGTCAGGGAGATGGCAACGGGCGAGGTGCTGGAACTGATAGCCAGTGATCCTTCCACGCGTCGGGACGTTCCCCGGTTTTGCCTGTTCCTTCAGCACGAATTGCTGGTAAACGAACCCCGTGGCCAGGACTTTTGCTATCACATTCGCAAACGTGGCTGAGGGCATGGTCCATGAACCTCCCCCCGTGTGAGGGGGGAGAGGGCGCAAGTGCCGGAAGATGGAATATGGCAGTCCCGGGAGACAAAAGCGCCGGGGGGGCAGCCGTAGACGGGCGGCCCCTGCCTCAGCGCTGCAGCAGTTGGCTGAGGTGTTCCATGGTTTCCGGGTCACCGGATTTGAGCCTGTTGGCTATCAGGTGATGAAAGAAGTAACGAAAGTGTGGATTATGCTGCACCGGGCACAGGCAAACGTCTCCCGGCAGAACCGGCGTTGCCTGAGCTTGATCGGTATCGGCCACCATGGCCTGAAGCCGGCCATCGGACATCAGCTGCCAGCTGGTAACGGGCTCCAGCGTCAGGGCATCAGGCTGGTGACCAAAGAAAGCAGCATGGGTCCCTATGTTGTCAGGTATTTCCTGGACAGGGTGCTTGTCTGCTTCCTCCGGCGCTGAACCGAACCAGGCACTGGCAGCCTGGAGCTCGGCGGTCTTGTGCGTGGGGGGCTCGTAGAAGAGATGATCGGTGCGGTGGTCGTAATAGCCTTCCCAACGTCCGTTCAAAGGATCTGTCAACTGCTTTGCCGATACCAGCTGTCCGAGCCAGGGAATCATGCCCTCGACCTCGCCGTTGCGGCGTAAAGCCCAGCAGAGTATTTTCATACTGAAGATTTTACCGGGTGCGCTGTCGTTACTGTAAAGCATCTCCAGGCCATCGAGCTCTGCTGCCAGGCGAATGATACGGTTGGCCCCGATAGTGCCGGCTTTGCGGCCAGAAAAAATATCAACAACATTGTCGCTGCTGCGCGGTCCTGGCATGTGTCGCATCCTTGTGATCATTGTTGGGCCTTGTTTCTATCACTCTAGCCCGGATGCTTGGCTACAGCTTTGGTTATGCCCGTTATTCTCAAGTAGATCAGCGCGGTGCGCCATTGGCGGTGGAACAGACGGGCTGTAGTGCTTGCGACTCTGCCAGCGGCCTTCTCTCCCAGTCCTGCGCCCCTGCCAGATGACCCCAATCGCTCAACTTTGTAGCCATCCCCCTCCTCAGAAAGATCATCGCAAGGCGTGCGCGACTGTCTTGTGGAAATGGCTACGCGCATGAACTTCTTTCTTGCCTCGTCCCCGTGTTAGCATGGCCGTCATTTTTGCTGGTCTGTCCGACAAGGACAGACGACAGCGACATTTTTTGCACCCCCAACAACGAACTTCACGCGAAATTCGATTTTTCCATGCACCTGAATTTCCCGGTATTGGCAGGGGTTATCTGTTCGGGAAGCGCCAGCATCTCCCAGATGAAAAAGTTGGTGCCGAACTATTGCTTACCCGTTCCCATAAGTCCTGCCTACAGCCAACAAAAAGGTGCGCAACGTCTCGCCTCGACTGGTAGAAACACAGATCAAGCTCTCCAGTCCAGGTCGTATTGACAGCAAATCCGGAGACACGACAGGGACCGCAGATGAAAGCCATAAAGAAAATACGCAAGGCCGTATTTCCTGTTGCGGGCATGGGCACGCGCTTCTTGCCTGCCACCAAGGCCACGCCCAAAGAAATGCTGCCGGTGGTTGACAAGCCATTGATTCAATATGCTGTTGAAGAAGCCATTGATGCCGGCATCACTGATCTTGTTTTCGTGACTTCCTACACCAAAACTCCGGTTATAAATCACTTCGACAAAAACTTTGAGCTGGAGTACCGTCTTGAGAAAGCAGGGAAAAACAGGCTCCTCGAAATAGTAAAAAACATCATACCCTACAACGTAAATTGCTTTTACATACGCCAGGCGGAGGCACTGGGCCTCGGTCATGCCGTAGACTGCGCAAAACATATTATTGGTGATGAGAGCTTTGCCGTCATACTCGCCGACGATCTGATGTACTCTGACCACAACAAAAGCTGCCTGGCAAATATGATCGATGTGGCCCAGCAAAATGGCTCATCTGTGGTGGCTGTGGAACAAGTCCCCGTAGACAAGGTGAGTCAGTATGGCGTGATCGATCCTGGTGAAACAAACCATCCGCTGTACAGACTCAACGGTGTTGTGGAAAAACCGAAACAAGAAGACGCCCCGTCCAACCTTGCTATCGTTGGGCGTTACATACTGCGCCCGGAAATATTCAGTTTTATTTCAGACTCGCACAATGGCGCAGCTGGGGAAATTCAGCTGACAGATGCCATCGAAGCCCTCCTTGGCGTGCAGGACGTTTTTGCCTATGAGTTTGAAGGTACAAGGTATGACTGCGGCAGCAAAATAGGCTACATGAAGGCCAATGTGGATTATGCGTTGCGCCATCCGGAAATCGAAGGCGAGTTCCACCAATATCTCAAACAGCGGATGTCTTGAGCCATTTCAAGCGCGCCCGACTCCTCTGTCAGGCCTCGTTCCTGCCACGCAAGGGCCTCAGCCATCCGGTCGAGGCAGGGCCGCCCGCTGCCGGACAAATGCCGGCCTTGCTGCTGCGGACTGTTGGCCAGACGTCATGCTTGCCGTCCCGTCCGGTTGATTCAACAGGCTTCTGATGACTTCTGACTGGATGTTGGGCACAGCCTGTTTTCCGGACAGGGATGCGCCGCCAAAACATGATTCAGGAGCGTCGTTCTCTTCAAGAACCGTCTTTTACAGCCCTCTTCCAGGCAAGCGTAGGGATTGTCCCGCTCGTGATCAATCATATGCGCGTAAAGAGCGGCCCTTTGTGCAAAAAGTTGGTGGCAGCCCTCGGCAAGGCAAGTAAAAAGTTTCTCTACACCCGGAGAGCGCGCATCAATTTTCTTTTGGGAAAAGCATCCCGCGAGCGCCGCTTGACGTCCCGAGGCAGCCGACAAAGAGAATTTTTTGATATGCGTTTGCCTGTGCAAAGCCCAGCGGTAACTCTGCCTGAATTGCCTGCCACAGCCCGCGTGTGTACACCTGTAAACTCTGGCACTGCCATGGGTGCGCAGCTGGCCAGCCGGGCCGCCTTTACCCCTGAACACGCCTTCGCAATTTTTGACAGGGGATAAACTGGAACGAATCAGCAGACGGGCTGCCCCCTTTGCTTTTCCGGTCCACTTCTCTCCACAGTTATCAGACAAACCTGTGACTCTTCGGACCAGGGGCCGGCTATCAGGCCAGGCAGCAGTGCGGGGCTGCCGCCTTTTATCAGTCTGCGGTACTGGTATCGGCGGCAAACGGTAGGGACGCGATGGTGTCATGACAGACCTCCAGATCATGGGTAGTAAAGCTTGTATTCGAAAGAGGCAACACCCGCCTGACCAGTCGTGTACGGATTTCCTGCACGCCCCTCACAACAGGTTGCGCTCTTGCAGTTGGCTCATAACGCAAGGACAGCCTGCCGGCAGCGGCGCCAGCCGCCCCAATTCCACATACTCCGACACCGGCGCGTGGAAATCGCTGCCCATAGAGCCATAAAGATCAAACTGCTGGCACAAAGCCCCCAGACGCTCCCGTTCTCCTGGAGCCTGACGGCAGGTGACCACTTCAAGACCTTGTCCGCCAGCCGCCACAAAGTCCTTGATGAGGGCGCGCAATTGCGTGGCTGTCAGCCGGTAGCGATGCGGGTGGGCCAGCACGGCCATCGCATTCCAGGAATCTATGGCAGCGACCGTTTCCTGCATGCTCCGCCAGTGATGCTCTATACCACCGAGTTGACGGTTTTTAAGGTAGCGTTCAAAGGCCGTCCGGCGATCGGGAACCAGCGCTTCGCGCTGCATCCATGCTGCAAAATGGGGGCGCCCAATCTGGAGTTGTTCTTCAGGCAGGACAAAATCGGCATCGGCATCCCGCTGCGCTTTCCAGGCCTCCTCCCGGGCACCACCCAGGCACTGATCCGCCGAGTACTGCGGCAACCGGGCTGCCAGCCGGGCGGCAATGGCATGACTGCGCTGCCTGCGGGCTTCGATTTGCCGATCAATAAAAGCCGTCACTGGCGGATGATCCAGATCCATGGCCAAGGCCAACACGTGGATCTCCTTGCGCCCCCATGTGCATGAAATCTCACAGCCAGGCACCAGACGCACCGGGAAGGACTGCGCTTTTTTTTGCAGCCAGCGCGTACCGGCCAGAGTGTCGTGATCGGTCAGAGCAAGGCAGCTGACCCCCTGCTCAGCGGCCCGGCTCAGCACCTGCAGGGGCGAGAGCGCACCATCAGAAGCCGTGCTGTGGCAGTGAAAGTCAACTTTTTGTGACATGGAAAACCTTTATCCTGAACGCAAGCGGCCTTAAAATGCCCTGTTGCCGAATAGAATAAGCACCACGGGCCGGTGTAGAGTCATCCCGGCATTTTTTTGCCATGTTCGCCTGGCAAACCCACCAGTCAACCGGGTGACCGGAGAATGAAACAGTTTATAGATTTTTTGCCGCTTATCCTCTTTTTTGTGATCGCAAAGATGGAACCACGAACAGTCATGTTACTGGGACATGACCTGCAGATAGGCGGCATCATCAGTGCCACCGCCTGCCTGATTGTGTCTACCCTGGCTGTCTACGGCCTGCTTTGGTATCGCAACAAGCGTCTTGATGCAGGTCAGGTGATAACACTGGTGTCTGTGCTTGTACTGGGGGGGATGACCGTGCTCGTGCGGGACGAAACCTTTTTGAAGTGGAAAGCGCCCCTGGTAAATGGCGTCTTGTCTGCGGCTTTTCTGTTCAGCCGCTGGCGAGGTGGCCCCTGGTTGATTGAGCGCCTGCTGTCTGGCAACCTCACCCTTCCTTCTTCGGTGTGGTGCAAGCTCAATTTGAGCTGGGGACTGTTTTTCGCTGCGCTGGGCTTTGCCAACTGGTATGTCGCTTTTGTTCTGCCGGGAGATTTCTGGATCAGTTTCAAAGTATTTGGCAACCTGGGACTGACACTCGTGTTCGTCATCGTGCAGATGGTGCTGTTAAGCCGCTACATCAAGCAGCAAGCCCGTGATCTGACTGAAACCCCGTGAATTTGCGCCAGCTATGCGGATGAGCGCGCGAACACGACTGTCAGCCAGCTATTGATTTCAGCCTTGACGGGTGGCCTGCTTCCCACTGCTGCAGCTGGCTGGTACTTGGCTCTGCTGCGTTCGTGTCATGGCATGGAGTGGCAGGCCGATGCGGTGTACCGTTTGTTGCGCGCTGGTTACGCTGACCTTGTGTAGCGCCCCCTCTGAGCAGGGCTGGGCGGGCGGTCTCCTTTTTCGCGAACCCGGGAGCACTTGCCCCGCTCAACTGCCAGCCGATTATGCTGATGCCCTGCTCGCGCGCATAGCTCAATTAGACCAGACAGTATTTCCGTTGGGCTCCATGAGCGCCAGGCTGCACGAAGAGCGACTGGCGCTGTTGCTGTTTGCTCATGAGCAAGGGAAACTTTTGTGGCGTCAAGGCGAGCCCGCTGTTTCGCTCTATAGTGCAGTGCTTTCAAACCATGTCCGGGACAAGCTGGACGGGTTCAAGCTGGCCTTCATTCGTGCACTGCAAGTCGGCGCGGAACAAGAAGCCAGGGCAACCCTTATGCTGGCCATGGCCTTTACGGTTGAGTTTCTGGATGTGCTGGAAGTACTCGGTGTTTTTTTTTCGTTCAACATCTACGCGGCCAGCATGGAAACATCGCTTTTTCCCAGCATGGAATGCCTGCAGACACTCGTCCGTACTGGCCTGTCCAAAGCCTGGGAGTGTCCAGTGTTGACTTCGTTAGACATTCACCTGGACGCGGTTCTGGCTCGCAGACGTTCAATACTGGGCACGGTGAGTCGGCTGAGTGCTTTTGCCGTAGCCCTCGAGAGGGCTTTGGGTGAGTGTCCGGCCCTGAGCCCGTACTCTCGCCAGCCTGAAGCTGAAGACCGGAGGCAACCGCGCACCTGACCACGCCAGAGTCTGGTGCGCAACAGCCATTCCCCGGTATCGGCTACCGGGCATACGGGCTACAAGCCCGGCACCTTTTCATCAGGAGAGTAGCGACTCACCTGTCTTATCAGCAGCAGCACCGGCAGGCCGATCATAGCTGAAAAAATAAAAAAAGAAGGGTAGCCCAGCACATCGACCAGAGTGCCCGAATAGCCCGCCAACAGCTTGGGGACAGCCGTCATCAGAGAGCTGAACAAGGCGTATTGTGTCGCTGTTATCGTGCGATTGGTGAGTCCAGACAGATAGGCAACCAAAGAAGTGCCGGCGATTCCGCTGCTGAGGTTGTCGGCGGCAATCACTGCCGCCAATGCCCATATATTCGGCTCTGTCTCAGCCAGAATGGCGAAAAGAGCATTGCTGCTCGCACTGAGGAAAGCTCCCCACCACAGACTCTTCATGACGCCATACCGCAGAGTCAGCAGCCCACCCACAAAGCCACCGCACAGGGTCATGACAAGGCCGAAGGTTTTTGATGTCGCGGCAATTTGTTCCAGGCTGTACCCCATGTCGCTGTAGAACACATGAGCCACAGCGCCCATGACAATGTCAGAGATACGGTAAGTTCCTATCAGCAGAAACATCAGCAGGGCCGCCTTGCCAAAGCGCCGGAAAACATCCTGGAACGGCAGTACATAGGTCGCGTGAAGCAGATCTGTCGGAACCAGCCTGCTGGCGGTCATAAGGCGTCCGGCCAGCAGTGCCGCAACCAGGCTCACAACGACGCGCACCAGGCCCGAGATAAAAACGGCCACCGGCGCGCCCACACCCTGTTGTGCCAGCCAGGCCTGGCCTGAAGCTGCCGCCGTGTCTGACGCAGAAAAAATCAGTACAAACGTCAGAATCACGGAGATAAAAAACAGCAGAAAGCGCATGTGCGTCTGAACGCTGTGCTCCAGACGGCTGGCACTCGCCTCCGGCTCGCGTACACTCAGCGTGGTCACCACACCCACCAGCATGGCCGCCGCCATGCACGCGTAGGTTGTGGACCAGGCCGAAAAGTCATAGCCAGCATCTGCGGGGCCACTGAGCCAGGCAACCATAGCCAGCGAGCCGGCCCCGCCCACCAGCATACCCAGACGATAACCTGCAATGTAGGTCGAAGACATGATCGCCTGCAGCCGGACTGGCGAGGCCTCGATGCGATAGGCGTCAGTCACAATATCCTGGGTTGCCGCCGTAAAACCCAGCAGTGCTGCCGCCCAGCCCATGGCAACCAGGCTGTTACCAGGGTCGCTGTGCGCCATAAACAGCAGCGCACCGGCCACAGCCAGCTGGGCCAGCAGCAGCCAGGCGCGTCTTCGCCCCAGACGGGCGGTTAACCAGGGGAGGGGCAAGTGATCAATCACGGGTGCCCAGATAAACTTGAAGGAATAGCTCAGCGCGGCCCAACTAAAGAACGTAATCGTGGAGCGGGCAACACCGGCCTCACGTAGCCAGAGCGAAAGACTGCCGAAAATCAGTGGCAACGGAAGTCCCGAGGAAAAACCGAAGGCCAGCATCGCCAGCACCCGGCCCTGCAAAAAAGCAGCCAGTGATTTCCGCCAGCTCAACGGTGCCTGTGCTGGCTGAAAACCGTCACCTGTTTTTTTATCTACTGCTGTATCTGCCATTGATGTCCCTGGAGGCAAAGGGCCGCAAGCTCGGGGACCGCGCTCCCGAATAGACGACCAGACTCTGAAAGGCCGGGCCCGCCCCTTTTCCCTGCCGATGATATTGGTTGAACGAAACGGCTATCCACTTCCACTTGACTTTGCCTTGCCATGATCCCGGATTGCGAACAGGGCCACGGGCCTTGCCTGCTTCCAGTAGCCAGGGGGTGCTACTGACTTTGATGACATTGACTTGACGACCAGCCTAGCCTTCTACAGCACTGGATCGCAAAATGCCATACGCACACACGAAAGCATCCGGACATGCACAACCTTCAGGTGGTCGAGCCAGGACGTCCGGCACCGCCTGTCAGCCGGGTATCATGGCGACAAGCCACACCTTCCCCGAGACTTTCTGCTGCCAGCCTCCCCTGCTGAAGGACTTCTGCCAAACAGCTTTGCTCCTGTGGCGGCGCCTGACGCCCAGGCTTTGACGTCAGACTATCCGCGCACTGCACGCCCGCCCAGGTTAATCGCGCAAGTTCTGGAACTGCAACGGCCGCTCCAGCTTTGCTTCTTTGAGCAGCTCAATGACAGCCTGGAGATCATTGCGTTTTTTGCCACTGACGCGCACCTGGCCATCTTGCATACTGGCTTGTACTTTCAACTTGGTATCCTTGATGAGTTTGATGATTGTTTTGCTGTGCGCGGCCTCCAGTCCCTGGCGCACCAGCAGCGACCGACGGACTTGCTTCCCTGAAGGCTGGAACGACTGTGGGTCCAGACAACGGCTATCCAGACGGCACTTTTCCATCTTGATCTTGAGGATATCCAGCATCTGGTTGAGTTGAGACTCAGCCTCAGCCGTCATGACAATGCTGTCCTTCTGGAGCTCGAAATCGGCTCCAACACCACGGAAGTCATAGCGGCTGTCAAGCTCACGCCTGGCTTGGTCAATCGCATTTTTCAGATCCTGGGTATCGACTTCTGAAACGACATCAAACGAAGGCATTTTTCTTTATCCCTCAAGCCGGTGATACAGGGTGCGAGAGTGTAACAAGTATCCTGTATCAGTGCAGAAAAAACAGGTGATTACCCCATTTCCTGTGGATCAACATCCACGGCCCATCGCAACCCGGAAACAGGCGATTGTTGCGCCATGCCCGCCACCAGCCGGCGCAGCAAATGGTGCAACGCAGGCCGGGAGCAGGACCGCAGATGCAGCTGCCAGCGCAGACGCCCCTGGCGTCGCTCCATAGGCGCAGGCAAGGGACCTGTGACCACAACAGGAGCCGGGTCGGCCCGGGAGGACAACTGGCGCGCCAGCGCGGCACTCTTGTCCCAGAAGGCCGTCAAAGCGTCAAGCGTCTGTGCCTCGGCGGTGATCAGTGCCAGATGACCAAAAGGCGGCAAAGACAGTGCCATACGCTGGGCCAGCAAAGCCTCGGCAAAGGCGCCGTATCCTTTGGTGACCAGCGTTTGCAGTAACGCATTATCCGGGCAGGCCGTCTGAATCAGGACCTTGCCGCGCCTGTCGCCACGCCCGGCCCGTCCGGCCACCTGGAGAATGGTTTGCCCGGTGCGCTCCGGACCGCGAAAATCCGTACTGAAAAAACCGGCGTCCGCGTTGACAATCACCACCAGGGTGACTGCCGGAAAATGGTGACCTTTGGCCAGCATACGGGTACCTACCAGAATCGCTTGCTTCCCTGTCTGGACCCTTTCAAGAATTGTGGCAAAGGCACCTTTTTTCTTTACGCTGTCGCTGTCTATACGCAAGACATCGACAGGATGAAAATGCTCAGCCAGGACTTCCTCGGTGCGCTCCGTCCCCTGCCCCACCGGGCTGAGGAGTCGGCTATGGCAGCTCGGGCACTGGTCCGGCACGGGCTGGCAGCTGTCACAATGGTGGCAACGCAGTGCCGGCGGCGCCATGTGCAGGGTCAGGTGAGCATCACAGCAGGGGCAGTCAAGCAGATTGTTGCAGTCATCGCACATCAGGGTGGGGGCATACCCCCGCCTGTTCAGAAACACAAGGACCTGTTCTCCCCGGGACAGGCAGCTGTTTATGGCCTCCAGGCTGGCCGCTGTCAATCCGCCGGTCAATACTTGTCGGCGGCTATCGACCAGAACCAGCTCCGGCGGCCGGGCCGGTCCGGGCCTGTGCGTCAGTAGTTGCCGGTAAAATCGCTGGATCTGTGCGTTGTGGAGCGTTTCAAGACAGGGCGTGGCAGAGCCCAGCACAACAGCAACAGATTCCAGCCTGGCGCGCACCAGTGCAAGATCTCTGGCGGAGAAGGAGGCGCCCCGGTCTTGCTGCTTGTAGGAAAGATCATGCTCCTCATCGACAATGATCAGACCAGGGCGCAGCAGGGGCGTAAAAATGCCCGACCTTGTCGCCAGAACAATACCCACTTCGCCACGCTTTGCTGCCAGCCAGTTGTGCAGCCGCTGGCGATCGCTCAGCCCGGAGTGCAGCACTGCAACAGGCGTATGAAAGCGTGCATGGAAGCGTTCCAGCATTTGTGGCGTCAAGCCGATCTCTGGCACCAGCACCAGCACCTGCTTGCGGCAAGCCAGGGTGCAGGCTATGGCCTGCAGGTACACTTCCGTTTTTCCGCTTCCCGTTACCCCCTGCAGTAAAGTCACGCTGAACGCCCCGTTACGGGACAGGATCGCATCCAGCGCTTGTTGCTGCTGACTGGTCAGTGGCAACGGCTGCTCTTTCAACAGGGACTGACAGTCGTCAAACAACCTGACCGGCTCTGTGATCTCGAAAGACTCAACCAGCCCGCGCTCGACCAGCTTGTGCAGCAGCGCTCTCTCAATACCGGCCTGTTTCAGTGCCTTGTCTGCGATCCCATCCGGGCAGCCACACAGTTGCTGCCAGGCCGCCTTTTGCCCCCAGGCGCGACTGTCGAGCAACTCTTCTTCTGCTGCCGCGTTGCAGACGACCCGCCACTTTTTACAAGTCCCGGACGGTAGATCGCGACCCGCGCGCAAAGAGGAGGGCAAACTCTGCAGCAGGGTCAGCCCCGGGCTGTAGTGGTAGTAATCCGCTGTCCACAGAGCCAGTTGCAGCAAGCTTGGGGGAAGCAAGGGACTGGTATCCAGCAGGGCCTGCGCCCGGCGCAAGCGGGCAGCTGATCCGGACCGGGGCCCGGAACTGACAAGAACCCCCGTCAACTCCCGGTTTCTGAAAGGGACCCTGACCCTGATGCCAGGAGGCAGTTGTTGTCCGGGCACCTCTGCCTCCGGATTCTGGACGCCTTCCGGAAGCTTGTAGTCAAACAGGCGCCCCCGACCGACGGGGAGGGCGATGCGCAGCACGCAGTCTGTAGTGTCTGTCATGAGCCCGTCCCGATTGTCCTTCACAGCCAGAAGTCTTTCCGGTAAGCGTGCTCGCAGCAGGAGAGTATAGAGGGGGTTGTCGCATCAGACATGCCATTGCGCACTTTCAGACCACCTCATGACAAGCAACCGCCCTGTCGACAAGCTGGCCACTTCCGATGGGAATGCTGGCACCCCCTTCCGCTGCGGTGCTCCCGCTGTTCCGGGCAGCGGAAATTCTTCCGGAATATTCCGACGAAAGGGCGCGGACAGCATCACCGGCTCAGATACAAACGACCTTACCCTTTAACCGGATACAGATGTTGCAGAGCCGGAATCCAGGTTCTTGCGTTCCTGTGCAATCAGGTAGTCAGCAATCTGGAACAGCGCCTGGGTACTGCCAGCCAACTGGGGCGAAACCTTGTACTTGCCGTTGATGATCAGCAGCGGAATAGAGTCAACTGCCGCATCCCCCAGCCACACATTCGCTGCGTGCATTTTCCGCTTGACGCCAAAGGATTTGAAAGTCTTTGTGAACTTTTCGGCCGTGACATCGTAGGGCGCGAAAAGTTTGGCCATGTCGCTGACAGAGCGCAGCGCCATTCGCTGGACCTGTACGGCACGGAAAACATCCTCATGTGCCGATGCCGGAAGATTGAGTGCCTCCAGAGTGAAGTACAGCCGACCATACTCCTCCCAGCGTGACCGATTAAACCCCACTGGCAGTTTGCGGAAACTGACAGATTGAGGCAGCCTCTTGCGCCACGCCATCAAGGAAGCCTCCAGGCTATAGCAGGCCGGGCAGCCATAGGAAAAGACCCCGACAACTTCAATGCCAGTGGAAGCCTGGGTGGTCAGTTCTTTTTCCAGACGGACAAAATGGGTCCCTTCCTTCCAGGGGGAAGCCGTAGCCAGGAGAGGAAAAAAAACGGCAAGAGAGAGCAGTAATCTTTTGTACCTGGCAAGATTCAGCAGCATGGGTCTTTCGTCTCCTTTTGAGGGTTTATCATGGGGGCGTGATGCACAAGCTTCCCCAGGTCTCTTTGCGTCAGGCCCCTGCCGGAGAGACAGACACCCAAAAAGCGGGGAATCAGGTCAGGTTTCAGCCGAACGGGCCAGCCGAACGGGCCAGCCGAACGGGCAGTCCACTGTACAACCGCGAATGGTCAGGCTCTATCTATTTTCATTGCACGCCAGGAAGGCATCCAGAAACAGGGCCCTGCTGTAAACCACAAGCAAGGCGGGCAGGAATGCCCAGTTTTTCGCACAAGAAACCTCGTCCCGACAGGATCTCTTCTCGTTACGGCACTCCGTCGCCTGGCACTCGCCGGGGCATATGCCACCAGAGAAACAGCCTCAATCCCCGCCCCAAGGTCCCAACACCTGCCGTCAACAGCCCCAACGGACCGGGTTTTTGCCATGCTGAGCGCAGCCCCAACGGACCGGGTTTTTGCCATGCTGAGCGAATGCCGGTTGGGCCGAAGCCACAGGCGCGTCGCACCAGGTAAAGCTTGAATCCGCACCGGCAGAAGACAAGCCCAGCCGGTCTCCTCCCTGGCCAGCAGACAGTTCAACGTCCCCCTCCTTTTTCTGCAAATAAAGGAGCTCTGCAAATAAAGGAGGGGGCACAAAGGGTATAGCAGGGGGTTGCCACTGTCCCGGACTAGTCCCCGGACTTGGCGGTCTCGTTCACGGCTGCCTTGAGATCCGAGCCGGCCTTGAACTTGACCTGGAAGCCGGCCGCTATATCCAGCTCCTCGCCTGTCTTGGGATTGCGTCCCTTTCGTGCAGCGCGCGGGGACAGGGCAAAAGTGCCAAACCCTGCCAGCCGTACTTCTTCGTTGTGACACAGGCTCTGCTTGACTTCTGCGATGAAACAATCGAGAGCCTTCCTGCCCTGGTCGGGAGTAATCCCGGAACTCTTTGCAATAGCGTTAATCAATTCTTTCTTGGTCATCAACTTAATCCTGCTGTTTCAAGTGACGGCGAAATACTGCGGGCTCCCCGATCCTACAAAAACCGGGCCGTTCCATGACAGTTTCCTGAAGCCGGCTCTAGTATTTTTTAGCTCAATTTTTTATGCAGCCACCGGTTGAGTTGCTCCGGATTGGCTGTCCCTTTGGATGTTTTCATGGCTTGGCCTACAAAAAAGCCAATCATTTTCTTTTGCCTGGCCGAGTCGGCTGCCTTGTAGTTTTTTACTTGCTCAGGGTGCTCTGTCAAGACCTGCTCCACCAAGCGTTCCAGACAGCTTTCATCTGTCACCTGCCTCAAGCCCTGGCTTGCAATAACATCATCAGCACAGCTGCCTTCGCCCTGCCACAGGGCATCGAACACCTGTCGCGCCAAAGGTGCGGAGAGTGTATTGTCTTTGACACGTTGTAGCAAGCCGCCCAAGGCTTCCGCCGACACGGGTGAATCCTGCAGGGAGATTTTATCCCGCTTCAGATTCCGGGCAAGGGTCCCTGTTATCCACTGCGCGGCCAGACGGGCGTCATCACAAGCCATGGCAGTGGCTTCGAAATAGCTCGCAGTCGCCGCCTGCTCGGCCAGAAGAGCGGCCTCTGCGGCCGGCAGTCCCCACTTGTCCATCAGGCGCGCCTGGCGCATTTCGGGCCGCTCAGGCAGGCTGGCGCGCAAATGGTCGATATGCCCTTGCTCGACTCTGACCGGCAACAAGTCGGGACACGGGAAATAACGATAGTCACCCGCCTCCTCCTTGGTACGCAGGGCCGCAGCCTGCCCTGTTTCACCATTGTACAGACGGGTTTCCTGGCGCACCGCAGCACCGCGTTCCAGCAGGTTGATCTGGCGCCGGACTTCCTGCTCTATAGCCTGCTCCATAAAACGAAACGAATTGAGATTCTTGGTTTCAGTGCGCGTGCCCAGTGAAGAGCTCCCGCCGGGACGCACTGACACGTTGACGTCAAAACGCAAGGACCCCTGTTCCATATGACCGTCACAGATACCAAGACCTGCGACCAGAGCGTGCAGCTGGCGCGCAAAGGCGACAGCCTGGCAGGCGCTGCGCAGGTCGGGCTCTGTCACGATTTCCAGCAAAGGCATGCCAGCACGATTGAGATCTATGGCGGTGCTGTCCACCTGGAAGTCATGCAGACTTTTCCCCGCATCTTCCTCCAGGTGAGCATGGTGGATGCGCACCCGGAAGTCGGAGCCGTCATCAAGCTGCACATCCATAAAGCCTGCCCCGACAATGGGCTGCCTCAGCTGCGTGGTCTGATACCCCTTGGGAAGATCTGGATAGAAGTAATTCTTGCGCTCAAATACACAGGTGCGATTGATCCGGGCGTTGGCAGCCAGTCCGAAACGAATAGCCATATCAACAGCTTCCCTGTTGACACTGGGCAAAGTGCCCGGCAACCCCATATCAATGGCACAGACCTGACTGTTGGGCGGAGCACCGAAGGCCGTAGACGCTCCGGAAAACAGCTTGGAGCGACAGGCCAGCTGCACATGCACCTCCAGTCCGATAACAACTTCCCACGCAGTACTGGATCTTTCTTCTGTCATAGTGCGCTCCTCCCGTTTCCCTGCTGAACAGGGGGAGACTCCCGATGCCAGTCAGTCACTTTCTGAAACTGATGAGCGGCGTTAAGCAGACGCTCCTCGTGGAAATGCGGTGCTATCAGCTGCAAGCCGGCCGGCAATCGCGTGACCTGCCCGACCGGAAGACTGAGCGCAGGCAGCCCCGCCAGATTGACAGCAGGTGTAAAGGGATCATCTCCGCACGGGGACATAGGGCCTGCCGAGCGGTCCAGAAAACGGGCCGGCACCGGTATTGTGGGCGTCATGATCAGATCAACTTCAGCGAACACCTTGAGAAAATCGTTCAGGATCAGGCGGCGAACCTTCTGGGCCTGAAGACAAACGCTGGTGTAATTGCGTGCTGAGAGAGCATAGGTTCCCAGCAGAATACGACTTTTCACCTGACGACCAAAACCTTCACAGCGGCTGCGTTTGTACATATCCTCAAGACCCTGGGGGTCTTTGCACCTGTAACCGAAGTGGGCACCATCAAAGCGGGCCAGATTGCTGGAAGCTTCCGCCGAGGCCAGCAGACTGTACACAGTGCCGACATACCGGGTATGAGGCAGACTGATGTCCTGCACCAGAGCACCCAACTTGCTGTATTCGTCCAGTGCTTTCTGCACTTCTTCTGCTATACCAGCGTCCATCGCGCTCTGGAAATACTCTTTCGGCAAACCAATGCGCAGACCGGCAAGCGGGCGCTCCAGCTGCGCAAGATAATCGGGCACGGCGCGGTTCGCGCAAGTCGCATCGCGTTCATCGAAGCCCGCCATGGCACCCAGCAGCAGAGCCACGTCTTCGGCTGAACGGGCCAGAATGCCGGCCTGATCCATACTGGAGGCAAAGGCAATCATGCCCCAGCGTGACACGCGACCATAAGTGGGCTTGAGCCCGGTAACCCCGCATAAAGCGGCCGGCTGTCGTATGGAACCCCCGGTGTCACTGCCTGTTGCGCCAGGCACCAGCCGGGCGGCCACAGCGGCGGCAGAACCACCAGAGGAGCCACCCGGAATCCGGCGCCTGTCCCATGGATTGCGGACCGGACCATAAAAGCTGGTTTCATTGGAGCTGCCCATGGCAAATTCATCCATGTTCAGCTTGCCCAGATTAATGGCACCGGCTTCCCGCAAACGGGCTGTAACCGTTGATTCATAGGGTGCGATGAAGTTGTCCAGCATTCTGGAGGCGCAACTGGTCCTGATGCCCCTGGTGCAAAAAATATCCTTGTGCGCCAGAGGGATGCCTGTCAGAACACCGCCCTCCTGGCGTTCAATCAGGCGATCAGCGGCCCGCGCCTGCTCCAGCGCCTGTTCCGGGCACAGTGTTATAAAACTGTTGATTCCTGCGTCCAGACTGCGGATGCGGTCCAGCAAGGTTTGCGTCAGTTCAACGCAAGACAGCTCGCGGGCACGGAGTCTGCGCGATAATTGAGCAAGGCTACTCTCGTGTAAATCACCTGTGTGCATGGCTGTTCCTTTGAATGTGAAACGGCGGGACCTTGTCGTGTGCGTCCGTTTTTACTGTGCCGCAATTGCCGTTCACTCAATGACCCTGGGCACAAGAAAGAGCGCCTGGTCACAAGCTGGCGCACAGGTCAGCAGCTGGGTACTCTCGTCAGATTCGGTGACCTGATCATCCCGCAGGGTCTGGCTATTTTCTTCCCATGGATTGACAAGAGGAGCCAGGCCCTGTGTATCCACCTGCTCCAATGGGGTCATCTGGGTCGTCAAAGTTTGCAGATCGGCCGTCAGTTGCTCCAGCTCCTCACCCTTGTCACCCAGGCGAGCCAATTGAGCCAGCTTGGCAACCTCCTCTGTACCAAGACCCGCTTGAGGACCGGTCATACTCATGGAGGAAGAACGCTCAGCGCGTTGTTGCGGATCCTTGTCTGGCATGTATTTTCCTTCCTTTGGTGCGCAAATCCCGAAGACGATGACACCCTGTGAAACGTCTCCGGCATCAGCTCTGTCTCATTATCGATTCTGTACGCCGGTTCTGGATTCGCCGCAGTTTATGGTTCAAGTGTGTTTTCCAGCGATCCGTCAGAAGATCAGCCGCAAGGACAGACGGGCCTGATACGGAAGCAGAAGCGTGCCGGAAAGTGCAACAGCCAGCCATTCTCGTGCACCACCATTCTCGTGCAACACCATTCTCGTGCAACACAAGGTGCACCGGTCGCTCCCACAAAACCGGGATGACACCCCATTTTGTACCGCCCTGGCTGGCTACAGGTGCTATTCGCGGGCTGGTTTTGTGGGGAGCCTTCTCTCCTGAACAACTCGCCTGGGCTGTCTTGCAACAATATTGCAACAATTTTCCAAAAATCTTGTAACAATCTTGTAACAATCTTGCTTGTAACAATCTTGCAACAAGGAGGCATCACGCAGGAACGCGATCTGCACTGGCCAAAATGCTGCGCCCAAGTCGTGAGTGCACCACCGGGCGGCATCTGGACCAAAAGCGCCCTCTAATGTAAGGAGTTGAGTATTGAATCTCAAGGGTGACCAGCATGCTGGGGATGTGGTTTCTGTTTATCTCGCACTCTGCCAGAGAATGACTGTAACCTCGCAGGGATCTGTTGTCCCCGCCCTCCGTCTTTACTCGTCATCGACGCAGGGCTGGTGTCATTTCAGGCTCGAACGATGTGCCCAGCTGCTCTGGGGCGACGCCAATTGACGATAAACATTGCGTTCGGCCTCGCCAGGACCGGAACCTCAGCGGCAATTGAGACACACAGACCGGTGCAGAATTTTGTTTATACTCTTGCTCGTTGTGTGCTCCGTTGATAGCATGCATCGCCGTGACCCCTGTCCGGCAGGGCGGGAACCATAAAGCGCAACCCCCGTGAAGCTCCCAATAAAAAGAAAGGCGGAAGGGCTGACCGCATCTGCCGGCAAATGCATCCGTAAATCTGGCACAATGGCGGGTGCTGCCCGGGAAGCCGGAAGCCTCGTCTGTCGTCTGATTGGGTGCTGAGCAGTCACAGTTGATGGGTAACAGGCCCAGTGAATGATTTTATCTGACAGGTTTATCCTGTCCGTGCATTCTGGTAGCGGTGTCCCTCCCTGGAAAACAGTGTCTTCCTGTTGCCCGACTCTTTGGTGCGATGAGAGTTCTCTGGCTCTCGGTGCTGGAACGGGAATGGAAAGGCAAAGCCTGAATCAAGAAACATGCTGAAAAAACTGCGCGGCCTTTTCTCTACCGACTTATCGATTGATCTGGGCACCGCCAATACTTTGGTTTACTTGCGCGAGCAGGGAATCGTTCTCAATGAGCCTTCCGTCGTGGCCGTTCGCGATATGGGGTCCCACAAGAGCGTGGTGGCCGTTGGCATGGAGGCCAAGCGTATGCTGGGGCGAACCCCCGGCAACATCATGGCCATCCGCCCTATGAAAGACGGCGTGATTGCAGACTTCGATGTCTGCGAAAAAATGCTGCAGTATTTCATAAACAGGGTCCACGAAAACAGCTTCATCCCGCCCAGCCCCAGGGTACTGGTCTGCGTGCCTTGCAATTCAACCAAGGTAGAGCGTCGGGCGATCCGTGAATCCGTTATAGGTGCCGGTGCTCGTGAAGTGTATTTGATTGATGAACCTATGGCTGCGGCCATAGGCGCAGGGCTTCCCGTGGAAGAAGCCAGCGGCTCCATGATTGTCGACGTGGGTGGTGGCACAACGGAAATTGCCATTATTTCTCTCAGTGGCATTGTCTATTCAGAATCGGTCCGTATTGGCGGTGACGTGTTCGACGAAAGCATTGTGACCTATGTCCGCCGCAATTACGGCAGCCTGATTGGCGAGTCCACCGCAGAGCGCATCAAGCAGGAGATTGCCATTGCCTATCCTACGGGCGAGGTGAGAGAAATAGACGTGCGCGGCCGCAATCTGGCTGAAGGTGTTCCCCGCGCTTTTACTCTCAACAGCAACGAGATACTGGAGTCTTTGCAGGAAAGCCTGAAGACGATTGTACGCTCGGTCAAAAGTGCCCTGGAGCAATCGCCGCCGGAGCTGGCCTCTGATATTGCCGAGCGGGGGGTGGTTTTGACCGGTGGTGGGGCGCTTCTGCGCGGCCTCGGCACCCTGTTGAGCGAAGAAACGGGTCTTCCCGTTGTAGTCGCTGAAGAGCCTCTCAACTGTGTGGCACGTGGTGGCGGCCGTGTGCTGGACATGCTTGATCATCACCAGATGAATGTGCTCTCTACGGACTGACAGAGGGCCAGAGGGAGAGGGCAAGCCTGGCCCCAGACAGCATCGCCAGACTGTGGGAACAGCAGAACCCTGGAAACGAGAGGGCGATGTTCACTGCCTCGACCGCTGTGAGTAATGACAGGGGCACGAGCGGCTGACAAGCGCTGAAAAGAAAAGTGCCGGGGCTTGCGGACCGGCACACTGACAGACACTGGGCCTGACCACCAACAAGGGGGAGTTTCCTATTCGTTCGCTTTTCCTGAAAGGGCGGGGAACAAAAGATGTCACAGCGGCCCTTTTGCTTGTCCTGTCACTGGGTTTGATGGCTCTGGACTACAGCACCGGGTACCTGTCTGCTCCTCGTCGCATGCTTTCGCTGGCCGTCACCCCCGTTTTCTGGATGGCAGACGTCCCGGGACGTTTGCTGGATTCCCTGCGCTATCTCTATGAAGACCGCCATCAGTTGGCTGCCGAGAACGAAAGCTTGAGCAGGCAGGTATTACTTCTTGGGCAAGCCTTGCAAAAAAAAGAGTTCATTGAAAAGCAGAACAGCAACCTCAAGGCCTTGCTCAATGGCTCTGTCCCGTTGAAGGACACTGTGACTGTTGTCGAACAACTGGGCATTGCCCCTGAACCGAGCGTAAGGCAGATTCTGCTGGACAGAGGGACTCACGATGGCGTTGTCGCGGGACAGGCCGTGCTGGATGCAACGGGTGTTGTCGGCCAGGTTGTGAGTGTCGATATGCTGGTCAGTCGGGCCATGTTGATTACAGATGCAAAGAGTCGTATTCCGGTACAGGTGAACCGGAGCGGCTACGCTGCCATAGCGGCAGGGACGGCAAAAGGCAAGCTGCTGGAGCTGCTGCATGTGCCCTTCACCGAAGACATCCGGGAGGGAGATCTGCTGGTGACCTCGGGTATGGGCCAGCTCTTTCCGCGCGGTTATCCGGTGGCCGATGTGACGAGGGTGGAGCGCAAGAAAAACCACCACTTTCTGACTGTCCATGCCCGCCCCCGGGCCAGACTTGCCAACAACAGATTGCTGGTCCTCCTGTCGCGGGGCAGAAAGAATACAAAAAAACAGGAGCCGTCGTCTGTGACCAATGATCTGGTTAATAATACGGGGGTGGTCCCGGCATCACGACAGGGTGACGGGCCGTGAAACAGGGCGCAGGCCAGGGTTTCATATGGATCACCCTGATGCTGGCCGCCGTGCTGGCCTTTGTTCCTTTACCGGCATTTGCCGCGCTTGTGCGACCGGCCTGGGTACCGCTTTTTGTTCTGTGTTGGGTGCTGATCTCCCCCGGGCACTGTGGGTTGGTTTTTGCGTGGCTGGCGGGGTTGATGATGGATTTGCTGCACGGCAGTCTGCTCGGCCAGCATGCATTGGCAATGTCCTGTATGGCCCTGGCGGTCAGTACTCAAGGCAGGTTCATGATGCTGGCTTGCTGGTGGCAGCAGTCTTGTGTTGTGGTGCTCAGTATCGGGCTGTATGAACTGGTTGTCCTGGGTGTTGGTGCCGTCACTGGCCAATCGGGTTTGCTGGTCGGGACAACTCTTCTGGCCCCTGTATCCAGTGCGCTTTTGTGGCCCATGGTAAGGTTTTTTTTGTCCCGACTGGGAGCTGTGCTGGCACTGCGCTGAAACCTTTTCCCCTGGCCGTCACAGGCGGGAGAAACTGACGACAGCGCAGCAAGTGTTCGCCCGGCTCCACCGGCCAGCATATCTTTTCATGCCGTGAATGGAATCTTTGTCGTTTTTATGAAGCCCTGTTTTCTCCCTCCCTTTTCTGCTCCCTCTGCGGCGGAGGCAGCTGCCGGACAGAGCACTGGCATAGCTGCTGTGTGCCAGACGCTCCCGGGCTTGCCATCAGGCCTGCTCCCCTTGCGCTCCCTGTGCTCAGGGAAATGTCGGTGTTCGGTGCACTTCCTGTGAAAGCTCTGTTGCGGCATCTGCTTCTTCCCGCCAGAATTCTTGTCTCATTGTTTCTGCTGGCCCTGATTGTGGGCATTCCGCTGGGCAAAGTGCTCATGAACAATCTGGACAGCTGGCGACAAGAGCTGGCTGGGCAAATAGGTCTTGCTCTGGGCCAATCGGTAGAGCTGGGGAAGCTCTCGGGGAGCTTCTCTCATTTCAACCCGGTCATTCATATCGGGGGCGCCATTATCAAGCCTGAAAAGGGGCAAACCGCAAGCGGCTTCCACCTGCAAACCCTGCTTGTGCAGCTCGATGGCCTGGCCAGTTTGCGTGCCGGACGTCTGGTTTTGCGCAAACTCAGTGCCCAGGGGGGCACCTTGTATTTGTCACCCTCGCACGAGAGTGCCAGTGTTCGTCCCGCACCTGAGAAACTGCCAAAGGTGGCTGGCGTCAATTGGCAGGAACTCTTGCCGCTGCTGGTCACCCGCCAGCTGGATGTGCGCAACCTGCACCTGGTCACCCGTGCTGCTGGCCAGACGCGCGAAGAAGACGCCATACACAAACTGACAGTGGCTCGTCTGTCGTTGTCGGGCCCCCCGCAACGGCGGAAGCTTCAGATCCTCATGCGCAGTGAGTCAGGAGGCCAGATTGCGGGAAAACTGCGGTTGTTCGACCTCCCCTCCGAGCTGTCCCGCGCCGATTTCAAAGGCTACGTATCTGTATCGAAAATGGATTTTTCACCCTGGATACCCTTTCTGCTACCCGATGCGCTCAAGCAGACTGGCACTGTGCCCTACCGGCTGGGCGGCAGTGGACGCTTCTGGCTGTCCCATAACCTGCAAGGCTGGGATGTCCGTGCCCGGCTGCAATCCGGGCATCTCCAGATGCATGAGGACGCAGACTTGCCCGCTGTGACGCATCTGGCTGCCCAGATGACATTTCTCAGCCGACAAGACCAACCCATGCAGCTATGGTTGGACCCTGTCGCCTTCCAGTTTGGTGAGCACCAATGGTCGCAAGGCGGTCTGTACCTTTCGGAGATACCCGGCACTGATCCCCAATGGCGCCTGGCTGTCAACCGGCTCCCACTGCAAACATCAGCCGGCGTATTGTCTGCACTGCCCAGCCTGGTACCGGATAATATTCGCGCACTGCTGGCCGGCTTGAAACCCGAAGGTGAGCTGCAAAATGTGCAGGTACGCTGGAAAAAGAAAAATCTTCGATCATTTGAACTCCGGGCTGATGCACACAATGCCAGTGTGGCGCACTGGGGAGGGGTCCCGACCCTGACCCATGTCTCAGGTCGCCTGCGCATGACAGCCCATGAGGGGGAGCTGGATCTGGACAGTTCCGACTTTGTGTTAGGCCTGAAGCCCACTTTTTCCAGACCCTGGCATTTCGACCGGGCAGCCGGACGCCTGTTCTGGCAAGAGACTCCGACAGGCTACAGCTTGCGCATGAATCACATGCTTCTGGCGCGGACTCAAGGCGAGACCATAGCAGCACGCATGCGCCTTGACCTGCCTTACGCGCGAGGACAGGCGCCGTTCATTGCGCTGGAAGCGGGGATTTCCGGTGCGCAGCTTCCTGACGCCGGTCGCTATATTCCGACGGCAGACAAGGTTTTGTCCCGCCCGCTGCAGGACTGGCTGGCCACAGCCCCCGAGTCAGGCACCATTACCCAGGGCGCCTTCTTTCTCAATGGCTGGCTGGGAGCAAAAGACAAGCGACGCGCCCCCTGGTGGGGATTGATACTGGATCTGGAACAGGCTGCTGTCAAATTCCGCCCCGAGTGGCCAAAGGTCCGTGACCTGAAAGGGCGTCTGACCCTTGATGCAGAAGACATGTTGCTTCAGGCTGGCCATGCGCGCTTTCTTGATACCCGCATCAGCAGACTTGAAGCCAGAGTCCCGAAGCTGCGCGCCTCTGTTCCACAGTTGCGTATTCAAGCCAGGCTGGCGGGAAAGCAGGATGCCCTCTCCCATCTGGTTCACCTGGCTCCTGTGGCACAGGCAATGGGGCATCTGGCGGACACCTGGACCCTGGGTGGCAATTTTGATGCGCAGCTGGGTCTGCAAATTCCACTGCAGTCCGACACCAGCCCCGATGTGCAGTTGACCCTGAATCTGCACAACAACAGCCTGACGCTGCCCACCGGTGCGGTAAAGTTGAGTCAGTTGACAGGGACGCTCTCGTATTCGAGCCCCTTGAATCTGAGCTCTTCCAGACTGCAAGGCTTATTGCACGATCGTCCGGTATCCCTGGACATTGAGTCCCAGCCTGTGACGGCCGGCAGTAATACGAAAGAGGTTCAGATTCATGCCAGGGGACGCATGGATATGCAGACTCTGGCGCGCTGGTCCAGGCAGGATATCACCCGCTTTGTGCAGGGAGAGACAAACTACGATGCCCATATAACGGTTGGTTCTGACGTCAAGCTGGTGGTGGACACCGACCTTGAAGGTGTTGCCTCATCGCTGCCGCCCCCGCTGCACAAGGAAGCCTTGCAGAAACGTTCTCTGCAGGTGGAACTGGAAGCCGGCAAACAAGAAAACACGCTGGTATCAGCACATCTTGTAGACATGGGGGTGCACACGCTTATGTCGCTGGATGGCCAGGGACAGGTTGTCGCCCTGGGGGTGAACCTTGGGCTTGATGAGCCCGGCCTTCCCGGAGAAGGGGCTGTATTGACGGGCCACCTGGAGAGCCTGGAGCTGTCGCCCTGGATACATTGGTGGAACAGGCCGCTCACGCAAGAATCTTCCCAGCATCCCCGGCACCAGCCGGACACACAAAATCTGCTGGCACAGCTTGAAGTACGTGATCTGACCCTGGACCGCCTGCTGTGGCACGGAGAACAGCTGACGGATGTCAATGTGAACCTGGCCAGAGAGAAGTCTTTCTGGCTGCTGGACGTAGAATCCCCCCAGCTCGCGGGAACGGGTGCTTTTCCAGCCGGTTCCGGAAGCGAGAAGAAAACCACTGCCGAGCAGGTCTGGCAGTTGGATATCAGGAAGATAGTATTGCCGGGCAGGAATCTGTCAGCCAGCCCGGAGCCGACACAGGCCGGACAGAGCGCCGATTTTTTACAGGCCATCGACCCCTCCGTCTTGCCCGCCATGGACGTACGTGTGAATCAGCTTGTGCGTGATGACAACGCGCTGGGGCATGCGGATTTTTCAGTACGTCATCTTCGCCAGGGAGTACGCATCCAGGATTTCCAGGGGCGTCTGGCCGGCATCCGCATCCAGGGAGAAATGGATTGGACGCAACACAAGGGACAGCACCGTACGCGCGTAGAAGCTGATCTGCGCACCCGGGATTTGCAGCAGTCCAACCTGTTTTTCCAGCTGGGTGATGTCATTTCCAGCGGGCGCATGGATGGCCATGTCAACATGGACTGGTCTGGTTCTCCTGCCACCTTTGACCCCCTCACTGCACAGGGATCAGCGCGTTTTGAGCTGAAAGGGGGACGTCTGACCTCAGTCGATACGGGAGGGGGAACCGGTGCTTTACGTTTTTTGGGAGCTCTCAACACCAGCGCCATAATCCGCCGGCTGAAGTTGGACTTTTCCGACTTGTATGGCAGCGGAATCAGTTATGACCGGGTGAAAGGCGCACTGACGCTGGACCATGGCGTGATCAGGCTGGACAGACCGGCCACCCTTGAGTCCCCCTCTTCGGACTACAGTCTCGAAGGTGTTCTTGACCTGAACAGTCAGCGAGTGAACATGGGGCTGGTAGTTACCCTGCCCGTCACCAAGAATCTGCCGGTTGTCGGACTCTTGATGGGGCAGCCTTATATCGCCGGTGCTGTTTACTTGTTTGATAAAGTGCTGGGCAAGAACTTGCGCCAATTTGCCAGCTTGCGTTATGAGATCACGGGAAATCCAAAGGATCCTGAGGTTCGCCTGGACCGGCTGTTTCCCGGCAAAAAACGGTAGAACAGGACCGGAACAACAAGTGTGATTGCCTGATCGTCCAGATACCGGCCACTGTGCAGGCTGTGTGAGCTGCGTGAAAGAAAGATCGGACCTGTCACAGCAGGGATTGCCGTGGATCGCCAGGCGGGCCTCGCTCTTTTGGCTGCTGCAGGAACAGGAACAGGAACAGAAACAGAAACCACAGTGCGGACTCAAATATCCACAGCATGGGAGCTCGAGCGCCCCCCTCACGGAAACCTGAAGAGGCAGATGGGAAAAGCTCTGTTCTTGTGCGAACGCTTTCCTCCAGGAAACCTTTCTTGTGAGGACTCTTCCCTCCTTGGCCTGCCTTCCCTGAGAATTTTCCCCCTGAATCCTCGCACAGATGAGGCCCGACAGGCCTGCACAGACGGCAGCAGGACCTGCTCACGGGCCACCGGCGCTGGCAAGGGCACGCAGGCTATGCAGTGCCACGCGAGCCTGTCCTGCCAGACTGCCGCTCATTAAAAGCTTGCCAGACCTTCCTGTGCTGTAGACTGGCGTGCCGAAAAAGTTCTGAACAGAAAATCATCCATGGCGGCCCTGGAATGACGCAGCGTCGTGGACGAACGTGGCTGCACCTTCCTCCAGCCCAGACGGGCCGTCTCGGCATCGAAACCAGAAGCGTCGTCCTGACAGAGACGGTCAAGAACCTCCGGCGTCAGGCAAGCCAGACCGCCGGCCGCTATCATGTCCCGCACCGGACAGGCGCTGGACGGCAAGCCGGTACACCGGGCCCAATAGGCACAGTAGCGCGGCAAGGCCCGATTGATCAGCGACTGAAACGTCTCAAGATAACGCACCAGCTGCGGGTCCATGCGGGTTCGCATCTGCTGCAGGCAACTGGCAACCGGGTCCTTGCCAAGACCGGACACGAACAACCGGTGCAGTTCGAACAGAATCCCAAAGTCCAGACAGCCCACATCGTAAAGACGCTCAAGAGACGCGCCCCTGGCAACCTCACCAGAATGCTCCAGCAACCGGGCCAGCGTACTGGCGATCCTATGCTGTTGACAGGTTCTGGCCAGCAGCGTCGTTCCATTACCTGCCGCATCCGGCATCAGCACAGGCGCGGGATACCCGAACAGACACAGAACCTCAACGCGCTCTTCCTCACTCAGGGACAGCAGCATCTGTTCTGCCACATCGGGCCGGTCCGACAGCAACTCAGCCAAAAAACGCCCCCGATTCTCTCGTGCGTCCACGTAGAAAAGCTTCAAGGCATGGGCGGCAGACACAGGACGCCCAACGAACAAGCGTTTTCTGCCGCACAGCCCCGCCCGTCTGGCGAGGGAGGCTGTCAGCGAGCCGCCGACCAGCCTGGCAGCCAGCCGGTCTTTCAGCGAAACATGCACCCTGGGCTGGCCCTGACAATCCTGCACTACGCGTGATCCGGTGGTCCACGCACGAACCCGTTTCCAGGTCCTGCCGGGGATATCAGATCCTCGGTCCTTTTGTGCAGAACGGGGCTTGCGACGTCTGAAAATCCACGCCAGAAGACTGCCAGCCTGCCAGGGAGAGCGCATCCGTGCCATTTTCCCGTCCTCTATTTTGGTCCTGTCTGGTCTATAAGCTTAGCTACTCATGCACGGCTCCGATGGTTTTACACGCGCAAGTTCGCATTCGGGAAAAGCCGAAGCCCCGCGCATTCAGGAAATACAGGCTGCGCCCCCCCCTGTGCCAGAAAGAAGAACAGGTGCCAGAAGAACAGATGCCAGAAGAACAGGTGCCAGAAGAACCGTCTCTGCGCGCCCTTGCGCCTCTTGCAGGGCACTGCACCCATGCGCACCGGGTCAGCTGTAGCTGCATGACCACCAGCCAGGGCGCCCATTGGCGCAAACTCCGCATGCATGAACCCCGAACCGCTGCGGCTACATCCACCGGACCATGCCGCTGACTATGACGGGCACCAGAGAAGGATTGCGCAACCGACAGCAGGTCCCGGCACAGCCTGAGCCTTTCCTCTCACGCCAGCCGCAATTCATACCGCCTGACTCACAACGGCGCTGCGACTCATCACCTGGGAGCAAAGGCGTGTCCCAGATGCTTGAGCAAAAACTCAAGAATCCGATCGCCAATCTGCACATGTGACTTGTGCAACAAAAAACTGTGCCCTTCATCGGGCAACACCAGACTTTCCACCTCGACAGACCGCTGTACCAGCTGGTGAGCCAGCTGCTGGGTTTCAGCGAAGCTGATGTAGCTGTCATCACCATGCACCAGCAGAACCGGACTCATCCAGTTTTTCAGCCAGCCCCAGGCAGAAGGCTCTTCTTCGGACCGGTCCGTCTGCTCTTCACCCGAATCTACCAGCCGACTGTCGAACAGGTTGCACAGGTCGAACATATTGTGTCGCCAATATTTGCGTTCCTGCTCGTGCGCAAGGCTGGAGCATCCACCGATAACAACACCAGCCCGAAACAAATGGCTGTCCCGGGCCAGGGCAAGGCTGCAGAGCCCTCCCCCCCAGAACTGGCCCAGCACGCCAATGGCATGAGAGGCCACGCGAACCTGCTGACGCAGCCAGTGTCCTGCCGCGCGAACATCCAGGTAATCACTGGCACCAGCCCATCCGCGCTCCGGTGCCTGGCGAAACAGCTTGCCGTAGCCGCTCTGGCCGCGGCAGTTGATGTCCATGACAAAAAATCCGTGTCGCACCAACAGCTGGCACAAGGCATAGCGCAAACTCATATCAAACTCCCGGTGGAAACCGGGCAGCGACTGGCGCCCATCCCCACAATGAACGCTGACAAGCCCCGGGCAGGATTGCTCTCCCTGGGGAACAAACAGATGCGCCCATAACGGCAGACGGTCGCCGGACTGAATGGCTGTTGTCACAGGTGTGACAAAATCGACAGCCTGCTTCTGTATGTAAAGGTCCGGCACCGTCAAACGGCTGATGACTCCTGTCAGCTGATCCATGAATCCCAGATGACAAGGGCGACTCTCGTCGCCACTGAGAAACACAAGATACCGGCAGTTGCAGGACAGGCAAGGTTGCCAGTACTGCTGCCCTTTCGGAACGCAAAGGGGATAGCATTTGCCATCGTGCGTCGTCAGTCTGTCCAGACTGTAATGATGACGACGCAAACGATTGTGGCTGAAAATAACCTCGCTTCCATCCTGACTGCCGCAATAATCCTGAACAAGCCAGCTTCCCCGGGTCAGCGCCTCGCAGCTGCCGTCTGCCAGTCGGAGCTGGTAGAGATGATCCCAGCCACAGTTGTCATGGGAAAACAGCAGGCGTTCGGCGTCGAGCCAGAGCAAAGGGCGGTGCCCATATTGGCGGGAAAAGCCCGCATCCGGCTCCCGGTCACGCGGCCACAGGGGCAAGGTCTCACCCGTGGCAACCACAGCGACCATAACCGAGAAACGCTCCCCCTTTCCTGAAAAGGCATATTCGCCAGTATCCATTTCGGGGCCGTGAAAACGAATAAAGGCCAAACGCGAGGAATCCGGCGACCAACAGGGAAAGTCGTCACTGTCAAACTCGGGAGCCACCCAGTGAAGACGGGCTTGACCTGGCGTATATATACCTATCAGCCGATGCCCTCCCCGGTGACAAACGAAGGCCAGACGACCACCCTCCGGTGACCAGTGCAGTGATACAACACGCCCCCGCACGGTGAATTGTTTACGAACACGCCGGGCTCCTGGCGAGCAGGCCAGCACGGTTCCCCTGCGCACCCAGACAAAGCTGCTTTCATCCGGCGTCACCACGGCGGTACTGGCACCCTTGATCGACTGCAGGACACGCCCCTCTTCGGTATCTATCAGCAGCATACGCAAATCGGGAGAGCTCCTTTGATGGGACGTCAGGGAGGCACTGCCTTCCTGGGTACAACGGCCTGACCTGACAACGACGAGCCGGCCGGACCGACTCAGCTGCACCAGCTGCAGCACCTGTCCCTCGTCGGCAGCGTTCGTCATCAGCTTGCGACGCGGACCTGCAGGCAAGTCCTGCGTGTAGAGCTCATACTCCCCCTGGATATAATCAATCCAGACCAGGCGATCATGAGTGGACGCCACTGCGTAATCCAGCGTATGACGGAATGCGTAGAACACTCTTGAAACTGAATCTGGCATAAGTCACCTCTACACTATCGACCGACACACTCTGCATTAGAGGACACGTCCAATCAGCCGCCTCCTCCCGTCCAGGCCACGTGCATTTCCATGGTATATCTTTCCCGTCCTGAATGACTGACGAGCTGGTGGAAACGCCGTGCTGACAGACAGGCTCGCCAAGCCAGCCCAACGCCTGACTTTTGTAGCGTGCAACCACCCGTCACGCGTTCTTGGAAAACAGAAGGCTGGCAAAGGTTTCCGCAGGCAATCAGCTTCGTTATTCCGGCGCCGAAGAGTGCACACGCAAAGTCTGAAAAGTGTTGTCTGTAAGCTGGCGCGCCAGCTCAGAGGTGTCCTGCAGGCGCAAGTGGGCCATCTTGTCCAGCACAGCAAGCAGTGTCAAAGGGGTGTTGCGTTGCCCCGCAGCATGGGCCGGCGGCATGCCGGGGGCATCTGTCTCCAGTACCATATGTTCCAGTGGCCAGCTGGCCACCTGACGCTGCAGGCGTTGCGCTCTGTCCCACGTCAGACTCCCCCCTATACCCAGCCGGAATCCCAGCCGCCAGAAAGCCATGGCTTGCTGGTCACTGCCCGACCAGGCATGCACAATACCCCCCTCCTTGAACTTCATTTTCCTCAGCAGCCAGGCAAGCTGGTCATGGCTGCGTCTGGCATGCAGTATCAGCGGCAGGCCATAGGCGCTCGCCAGCTCGATTTGTCCTGCCAGCAGCGCTTGCTGCTCTCTCAATCCGGCCTGACCTGCGGACAGGTCCAGTCCCAGCTCACCCAGTGCGACCACATAGGGTGTACGTCGGGACAACTGGGCATCCAGGGCGACCAGACTGTCCTGGCGATGCGCTGACATGAAACAGGGGTGCAGCCCCAGAGCACCCCATAGGGTCAGACCCTGGCGGTGCGGTCCCAGCAATGCCAGCAAGCGAGGCCAGTGATCCTGCTCAGTGGCAGGCAGGCACAAATATTTGATGCCCGCCCGTGCGCACTGTGTCAGCAGTGCCTGACGATCATGATCAAACTCAACAAAATCAAGATGACAATGACTGTCAAACAATGCAGGATCACACCTTCCGGACTCCTGTCGTGTAACAGATTCCACCACACACTGTGTCATTGGCACCAGCCTCCCGAATTTTGATCCGCCTATTGTGTCACTTGGGGTCTAGAATACAGCCAGCAACCTTGATAGCGCGATTCTTTTGCATGACAAGAGAAGAGAGGGGGGGCACAGGATGAAAACCATGTGGCGACAGCTGTTGTGGGCAGGTACCTTCTGTAGCTGTCTGCAGGCGGCACCGGAAGCGGTGGTAGACAACCTGAATATGGCGGAAGAAGAAGAGACTTCAGCCGCAGCTCCAGCGCCCATCAAGATCTCCGGGGCGCGCGTCCGGGTACTGGCTCCCAAACCAGGAAGACGAATGCCGGGCACCCAGACTCCGGCTGCCGACCCGGGAAAACGGGCGGTGGTTTTTATGAGCATCAGCAACCAGACGAACCGGCCTGTTTCCCTGAACAAAGTCAAAGCCGCAAGCGCGGAAAAGGTCGTTCTGTGCCGGTGCCCCCACGCCATCGACGGTCTTCCGGCCGCCCCCAAACCGCTCAACACTGTGACGCTGGAAGCCGGAGAGAAAAACTTCAAGCTCAAGAGCGGGGGGAACTGTCTGCTGTTGTCCGGCATCACCAAACCGCTGCACCCCGGAGAGGAGTTCTTTCTGCGGCTTGATTTCGGTGCCGGCATCTCCGTTCCGGTCCGGGCACGGATTGGCTCGCCACTCAAGGGCGGTAATCTATCTGGCGTTTTGTGTGTGCCCTCCAACCCACGAGCAACCCAGCTGCGAGCAACCCAGCCACGCGCAACAACCCGGCTGCTGTCCTGGATATTGAGCAACAGCACTGCCTTGCTGTCCAGCGAGGCATACCGGGCTCAAAGTTCGCGCGTTGTGCGAAAACTGACGTCTGGCCAGCGCTCCTGCACCAATTCCAGATTGGCCCGGCTGGGTGCCAGATAGGTCAAATGCCCACCACCATCGAGTGCCAGGTACTGCTGCTGTTGTCTGGTAAACTCGGCGAATCTTGTCGCGTCACTGCACTCCACCCAGCGAGCGGTCTGAATGCCGATCGCATCATAAGTGGCATCTACCTTGTATTCATCCTGCAGGCGTTGCAGGACCACGTCGAACTGAAGAACCCCGACAGCACCCAGTATGAGGTCGTTGTTACGCCGGGGCATGAACACCTGGGTAGCGCCTTCCTCTGACAACTGCTTCAAGCCTTTCTGCAGCTGCTTCATTTTCAAAGGATCCTGCAGGCGAACACGGCGGAACAGTTCCGGGGCGAAGTGAGGAACGCCCAGGTAGCGCAAGCCTTCCCCCTGGGTGAAGGTGTCGCCTATCTGAATGGTGCCGTGGTTGTGCAGGCCAATGATATCCCCCGGAACCGCCTGCTCGGCCTGGGCTCTGTCACCGGCCAGAAAGGTCAGGGCATTGGAGACCTTGACGTCCTTGCCCGTGCGCACGTGCCGCAGACGCAGATTCGGTGTGTAACACCCCGAGCAAACGCGCATGAAAGCGATGCGATCCCTGTGCCTTGGATCCATGTTGGCCTGGATCTTGAAGACAAAGCCGGAGAAATTGTCTTCATCCGGCTGCACTGTTCGCACATCCGTGGGCCGGGGCAGGGGGGGCGGTGCCCACTGCGTGAAACACTGCAGCATTTCCTTGACGCCAAAGTTGCTCAGCGCACTGCCGAAAAACACAGGCGTTTGCTGCCCGGCCATGAACTCTTCCAGATCAAAGCGGTGGCTTGCTGTACGCACCAGCTCCACTTCTTCACAGAAATCCGCATAGTCTTCTGCGAGAAAGGCACGAGCTTCGTCAGAGTCGAGCCCCTGAATACAGCGATCGCCCGCCGGATCCTGACTCCGGTCAGTCCGGAACACATGAAGTTGATCTGTGTAAAGGTTATACAGCCCCCGAAAGCGTTGACCGGTACCGACAGGCCAGGTCACAGGGGCACAATTCACGTGCAGAACCGATTCAATTTCATCCATCAACGCAATGGGATCGCGCGTCTCCCGATCCAGCTTGTTCACAAAAGTGAACGAGGGGGTTTCACGCATACGACACACCTCCATCAGCTTGATGGTGCGTGCTTCCACCCCTTTGGCACCGTCGATCACCATAAGACAGCTGTCTACGGCCGTCAGGGTGCGATAGGTATCTTCAGAAAAGTCTTCATGACCGGGGGTATCGAGCAGATTGACCATACAGCCGTTGAAGGGAAATTGCATGACGGAGGTGGTGATGGAAATACCCCGGCTCTGCTCCATGCTCATCCAGTCCGAGGTGGCCATGCGTCCGGACTTGCGGCCCTTGACGGTCCCGGCCATCTGGATGGCCCTGCCCAGCAGAAGCAGTTTCTCTGTGATGGTGGTCTTTCCAGCGTCCGGATGCGAGATGATAGCAAAAGTCCTTCGCTTGTTGATTTCATTGACAAAATTGCTATCAGCCATACACTTGCGACCCTTGTTTTAACCTGTTTCCAAAAGCATTGTTATGCATTCAAAAGTGAACTCCGGCATCTATTTCTGGACACCGGGTTTTCAAGCCCCGACGAATCCTGACAAGGCACAAAAGTCGTGCCCATCGGCGACTCCCGGCGCTGCGCCATATTGATTGCAGCATTGATTGCAGCGCTCATTCATGGCGTTGAGCCTGTCACCGCCGGTCCCGTCAATGGCTGGCTCATTGAGGCGTTTCGTCAACACAACACCTGCCATAATCCACGCATGCCGTCCATTACCCCCTGGCAACGAGCCGGCCGCACCATCTGGCGCGCGCAAGGGTGACCCGCAACACTTTTTTTTGCAAGGCCGGCACGAAACAAGTCTGCATCTTCGTTGGCAGCAGGCTGTCGGCGTATCAGGGAAATACAGCATGAAGCCAGCCCTGGCACCGGCTGAGCCTGAACCCTTTGTGTTGTGGTTGCGGCACAGCAAGGCTGGTATAGTGCGCCGAGCTCGGCTCGGCCGTTGGGACATCGAAGAGGGACATCTATTTTGACTACATCATCAGAGCTCAGCATCACCATTACGGAGAGTGCCCAGCAATACCTGGTCGGCCTTCTGGCGAAGCAGGAGCAGGAAGGCACGGGGGTTCGCCTGTTCGTCACCAATCCGGGAACACCTCACGCCGAGACCTGCCTGAGTTATTGCCGTCCCGGCGAAGAACAGGCGAACGATATATCCATGCCCATGACCGGTTTTGTTGCCTGGATTGACCAACCCAGCGTGCCATTCCTGGAGGAGTCTCTCGTTGATTACGCCGCCGACAGAATGGGCGGCCAGCTGACCATAAAGGCACCCAATGCCAAGCTGCCCAAGGTGAGCGAGGACAGCACCCTGGAGCAAAAAGTAAACTACTGGCTGCACACCGAGATCAACCCCTCACTGGCCTCACACGGCGGTCTGGTGGAGCTGGTTGAAATCGATGAGGAAGGCTACGCCGTTCTGAAATTTGGTGGTGGCTGCCAGGGCTGTTCCAGTGTGGATTTGACGCTAAAGGGCGGCGTGGAGCGCACGCTGAGTATGCACATACCCGAGCTTGCGGGTATCAGGGATATTACAGATCACTCCTTCCGTGAGAACGCCTATTACAAGTAGCAACGACGGCCCCTGCACAGAGCCCTGCGCAGGCACTGGCGGGGCTTGCCCGCAAGCCATCGGGCCCCTGCCACTGGAAACGGCTGTTACTGTTCTTCACTGGATTTTTGAACGCCTCTTTGTGCCTTTTCAAGCGGTGTACACCTGAGCGGCATCTGGCGCAGGCCTGAAGACAACAGACAATCGACACAACGGATGCACAGCGACATGACAACATCCCCCTATGATATGACCAGCGGCACTGCGCCAGGGCTGCCACCACTCATGCCGGGACGACTGATTCTCAATGGCGAGAATCCCTTCATTCGCCTCGCAGCGACAGAGGGCGGACCGATCACCACCGATGCCAGTCTGTGGACAATAAACTATTCGCCCCGGGGTGCGGGCCACGCCCTTTTCATCCAGAGCGAACTGACCTGATGCGCGGCAAGCCCCGTCCTTCAGGGCGGGGAGGATGCCAACATTGCAGCCAGGCAAGTGCCGGTTACCGGGAACAGCAGCAAGCGTTGTGCAGCGCTGCGTGCACTTGAGCCAGGGGGGACGGATCGCACCCGGGCTCATGCCGCTTCTGTATCAAGGCACGTGCCCAGGTGACATCAACCCGGGTTCTCCAGGCCCGCTAGAGAACCTCATGCAGCGCGGTCAGAAGTCTGCTGTCTTGTGCCAGGCAGTTCAACAACCGAACCTTGGGAGGCGTATTGACTGGCGCGCTCCACAGACTGGATTGTTCCAGAGCCCGCCCGATCATGAACGCTGCCACCACCATCGGATTCTGATCAATGGCCATGGCCAGCTGGGCAAATTCCTGGAACCGGACGCAGATGCTGCCCAGTGCGACGGAAGGCTCGAAAGCGCCATCCTGACTGCCGGTCAGTGCCTCAATCTGCTGCGGTCGGTCACACTGGGAAAACAACTGTGCAATGTGGCCTGTTTCCAGCAAAGGAACACGACTGTAGATGTGCTTCCAGATTTGCAGAGCCCGCTCGTGCGGCGAGCAATGGGAGAAGTCGGCCAGCAGTACGTCATAATGAAGCCCAACCCCCAGCAAGGCTGCCACCTCCAGCGCCACCTGTTCCGGCTCCTGGCTGACCAGCAACGGCAGATCCGAGGGAGCCAACCGCCGGGAACGTCTCTCTGGCAAGCGCGCCTGCAAAGCCCATGAGGGAATACAATCAGGTTCCAGACAATCCTGCTGCTTCAAGCGCGCCAGATCCGATCCGGACAGCCCCTCGATTTTGCGATCGACGGCATAATGCAGCAATGCCAGAAGAGCCACCATTTCACAGCCGCACTCCCAACACCGGACATAATCGGTGACGTATTCCAGTGCCAGAGGCAGGCGCAACAAGGAAGCCCGGCTGCGCAGCAGCAGCCATACCTTCTGCAAAGGAACAATGGCTTCGTCCGCCTGCGACTGCTGGAAGTCATGCAGCACAATGTCTCGGCCCGTGTTCTGCGGATCCTGCATCTGCTGGCAATAGTCATACCAGTCGCTGCAGTCGGTCGGAACATCCACCCCCCAATGGGTGGCAATCTTTTCCAGCAGACTCCAGTCACTCCCGCTCCGCGCCAGCGCTGCCAGCCAGTCTTCACAGCTGCGTTCCTGTATGCGACAGGCTTCCTCAACCACGGCCTGCAACTCTTTCTTGACGCAGCGTTGTGAACAGTCGGACTTGATGATCCTGATTTGATCTTCGCTCAACCCCAGACACCAGACCAGGTAGGGGCAGCTATCGACCAGAGGAAGCAGCAGATCAACCAGCCGGTCCACATCAGCATCGCAGGATACCCGCTGCGGCAGCGCGTTTTTTTGCGCCCAGCGTCTCACCTGCACGGCCAGGTCGTGCGCATTGACAAGATCGTCTTCCAGCACGGAGGCCAGCATATCCAGGTTGATCGGGCAGACGGCCCGCAACATGGCGGTCCACAGGTGGCGCGGATCACTCCAGGGCACCAATGACAGCAGGAAGTTGGCCGGCAAGCCCAGCATCACCCCCAGCTCCAGCGGCTTGCAGCTGCCGTGACGCGTCAGCAGCTGCATCACTTCCAGGGCTCCGGGCCCACTCAGCCGCAAGGGCGTTCTTGCAGTGACGCCTGTGTCCCGGTTGTTATCCCCCTCCGATGAGGGGGCGGAAGTTCCCTGGCTATCCATATACGGAAAGCTCCTTCAAAAAATAGTGCACTCAAACAATGCGAAATAATGACTGCAACAAGGCAGCACGCCGCCCCAGTATAACGGTTCACCACAAAAACTGTGCCCCGCATTCTCTTGTTAGCCACAATGGCTGAAAAAGCTTGCTCCAGACGCCCGTTCTACCGGTTCCCTTGCCCTGAATGGCACCAGAAGTATCACCGTCCCTGAATTGCAACCCAACGGCGGCGGAAAAAAAGATCGCCCCGTCCACCACGAACCCTGAACAAAAGATGCAGGCACGAGGACGCCCCGGGCCCAGGTCTGGCGGCCTGGATGGAAAAACCAGTCGCCATGCCCCTCCTGGCAAAGCCGCTATGACGGCAAGTCCGTGAGACCTGGCTCCGGGAGGGCAGACGCGCATGGCTGCCCTTCGGGCGGGGCGACACAGGTCCGCTCTTCTATTTCCCTTCGCAACCGGGGGCAATCCAGTGCGGCAAGATAGGCCAGATCAGTATGATCCAGATGGTGAAGGCCACTCCCAAAGCCGTAATCCCTGAAAAATTCGTATCCGCGCAGCTTCGGGAAATCGGCAGGGAGGCAAAAACGACGATGACCGTACTCGTTGGTGATCACCGGATCACAATGTTCACTGAAAAGCTGGCGCAAACAGCCTGTGTGCTGCTGAACAAAGTCCATATGACGTTGCAGCACAAGCACATCTTTCGCGACAAATTCCTGAGCCAGAGCATCCAGTTCCCCGTCTGGCAATACGGCCCCCTTCACAGTCTGCCACTTGTGCCACAGGCGAACTGTCCAGCATGTGGCCAGAACGGCCTGTGCGTCTGAAACCTGCTCGCGTATTTCGGGCGGATAACCATTGCAGCCTTCCCGGCGTGCATAGGCCAACGACCGGAGCAGCCAGAAAAAACCAGAATGGGCATCCTCCAGCGCAAAGCGAGCCATCGACGGCATCTGCTCATGGAGCAATTGAAACAGCACAAGCTGGAGTGCAGGCTCCAGTTGCAGACCAGCCAGACAGGCCGGTGTCTGCTCACGCAGCAGACAACGCCAGATCAGGCGCTCGACAGGTTGGCGCAGAAAGTGCTGCCCCGTCATCAACTCAGGATCTCCTATGGTTTGCAGGTTGTTCAGATGCGTCAGATCATGGGCTGCAAACTCCAGCGGACTCATCAGGACGCCATCTGCATTCTGCGCGTAGCGGGTTATCATCCCGACGGGATGCAGGGGAAGATGACCGAACCGACAAAAATCCTCGCAACTGAGCTCCTGAAACGACGGGTAAATCAAAAGGTGCTGCTTGTTGATGCTGGCGGCAAGAGCTTCCCAGATCGCATAGCATCCCGCGCGGGCGCTGAAGAGCTGTTCCGCCTCGTCTGCGCCACCTGGATTGTTACCGCCCCAGCAGAACGCGGCCACCTGCTCCGGATCCAGAGCGACGGCTGAAAAGACCCCGGCTTCTCCGTCAGCATCCGGATGCCCCAGACTCTCGGACCACAGCTCCCGCCGCACGACAAACTCCTCGAAAGCTCCAGGCTTGTTTGTTTTCAGCGGCTCCAGCACCTGCCGGTCTGTGACAATTTCATACAAGGTCATGAAAGCAATGGCCAGATGCACTGTACGCTTGTAGGGGGGCTGAGGCTCCAGCAGCAGTTCCAGCGTCTTTTCCTCTACCCAGGCCATTGCCTTGTCTTCTTTCTGGGTCAAAGGTCGATGAAACTGTTTGTTTGCCCGTATGTGGCGAACAAATAGAAACATATTTTCCAGGGTGGTCTGCAGTGGTGCGAAGCAGAATTCTTGCCCCGCTTCTTCGGCCCGCCGATAGGCGTCCAGCCACTGATCAAATGCCTTCTGCGAGGTTTCGCTTGACTGACAGCACCTGCTCAACCACTGATCCTTGTCCTTCTCCAATGGCAGCAGGACATGCGGTTCAGGTATCAGCCCTTCCAGTGGTGAGCGTCCTGTCGGAAAAAAATTGATGGGCAGGTGCGGGTCGTCCAGCTGTGCTCTGCTGGCAAGCCGCCGCAGGGCAACAGGCGTCTGCATAGTGTTGTCAGCCGGGACCGGGAGCTGGGCTGCGGTGGCATCCGGGGTTTTCTGGACAGAACGTCCTTCATGACAACCTGTGGGCTGGCGGGAACACTCGGTGGAACAAGGCAAGGCTCTATAGTCCCCCGCCTGACTGATTTTCGCTGCATTCGTCTGCATCCATGGCCTCTCTGCATAGAGAAATAAACAACAGAGAGTTGGATTTCCGCATCCTGTAAAAGTTGCATTGACACTTTGTCTCAAGGAAGTGCTGAACAAGCACAGCTTGTGCATGAAGTCAGAGGAAGGCGGTTCGAGCCCAACGAGGGGGCTTTCCCCAAATGGCTTTGCGCAGGCCGGTGTTACCCTGTTCCGGGCCGTATTCCGGCCCCTGTTCCCGCTACATCCCGGTGCAGGCCGCAGCCGGGTTGTGAAGTGCAAGCGATTGCCGCTTTACGGTCAGAGATGGGCGAGACCAAACAGCGCAAACAACTGCGCCCTGTTCTTCGACAGTCCCAGCTCACGGACCTTTTTCAGGCCGAACAGATTCCTGATGATGTGAATCAGCCAGGAAACGTCCTGCGGTAGAATCCTTGGCAACAGTTGATCCAGAACTTCCTGGGCAGACTTCTCTTCCAGCAGGAACACCAGTTTGATCATCGGGGGTGCGCTCTCTCAAACAACCCCTGCTTCCAGAGCACACCGGGAAGATCTCCTTCCTTTTCCAGACTGACCAGCAACGCATCGTCCGCAGCACGCTCAATCTCAGCAATCCCATCAGACTTTTTCAGCCAGAAGATCTCCTCCAACTTAATGCCATTAAGAAAATCGGGGGAATGACTGGAGACCATCACCTGACCTCCTCGCTCAGCGTAGTCGCGGAACTCTTCGGCCAGCTCCACCATCAGATCGGGGTAAAGCTGGTTTTCAGGCTCTTCTACACAGAGCAAGGCGTGAGGTGCCGGATCATTCAGCAGTAAAAGGTAGGCGAACATTTTTATAGTGCCATCCGACACATAGCGGGCCACAAACGGGTCCTTGAAGCTCCCATCCTGAAACTTCAGCACAAGGCGGCCGTCAGCGGTGTTCTCCGCCGCAACATTATCAATGCCGGGCACCCGCTGCCTCATTTTTTCCAGAATAATAGCGAATCGTTCAGGATGCTGTTCAAACAGGTATTGTGCTACCAGAGCGGTATTATCCCCTCGGGATGAAAGGTGCTCGGCATAGCCCGCTTCATTCGGGGGGCGGGCCGCACTGATGTGAAAGTCAGACACATGCCAGTTTTCAATCAACTGCCGAAAAGCGTTGGCGGCCTTGAAGCGCTGAAACTGGCCTACACCTTTGACAGCCAGGATATCGGGGCTGTCCAGGGTTTGCTCTTCCCGATCCAGCGCTGAATCGGGTTTGTTAAAATCCTCCTCATTCAGAATGGCGAACCCCTTGCCATGACTGAAGTCCAGAAAATGCGAGGGCGAGCCCCATTTTCCCCTCTTGTAGCGCAAGTACTCGCGCGCGATGGACGGGCGCTTGTCCTCACCCTGAGTAATAGCAAGATGGTAGGTGACAAGCCGCCCGACACCGCTGATCTCCATCCGAAACTGCAGGGTGAACTCGACAGGCCGGTCAGCACAATCGCGGGTCGCTACCTCCCTGAACCCACCCCGTCTCTGCAAGGCCTGACGAACATTGCCGACAAGAGCCTCTTTCAGGAAACCAAAGACATCAAACAACGTACTTTTGCCGCTGCCGTTAGCCCCAACAAAGACACACAGACCTGGCATGTTTTTCAATTCAACATGTTTGAACATCCGGTAGTTCGAGATTGTCAGAGACTCAATTTTCACCGCACCAGGCCCCGTCTGCCTATTGCTTGGCTGCAAGGAATGCATCCTGACTCAAACAGAAACACCCTGACAGTTCAGGGTCTCAAACCTTCTGACCAGACTACGGCCTTGAGTTTATGACAATGTCTACGCCTGATTGCCCGCTTGCCTGGGCTGTCACCCCCTGGTGCTGTCCTGCGCAAAACTGATCGCCTGGCCATCCATCTGAAAAAGCCCCGGACCGGTATACCCAGGGCCGCATTGAACCGGACGGATATGTGCTGAACGGATGCTGCGGATGTATATCGCCCAGCAGTGCTTTGGTCTTTCGCCTCCCCCCTCCTGCAACAGACTCCGCCTCAAGAGGCCTGTTTTGTTATCCGCAGCAGGCATGGCCACCAGATTGTCCCTGTATCCCGGAGACACAGGGGCAGGGCAGCGCATCCGGCAGCCACAGGAGAACGCCCCCGGATTGCGACAAGCTCTACTTGCGCCTGAGCGCAGCTGCAGGAGCAAAAGGCGGGAATGCCACTGTGGGAAACCGCAAACGCACTATCTCCACAGCCTCAGGTTGGTGCGCCACCAGGTTCAATAACTGGCACAGCGGAGCCGTACCCTTTGGTACACCATGGAAGGGACTGTCGAAGAACCCCCTGATTTTCTCTACGATTGCCAACTCCGTCGCCTCAATGCTGATATCTTTGGCAAGCTCAAGGGTGTTTGCCGCAGTCGCGAACAACTGCCGCAGTGGCACATCCGGCATCAAAGTGCTGTTCCGGTCGCCCGTCAGACACTCAATCAGCCGATCCTTGTCCATGTTCAGCGGCTCCTGGCCCAGCTCGCGAAACAACTGCACCAGATGCCCCGTCTCCAGCCCTGGTATGGTTTCAAAAATCTGGCGCCATATATGCAAAGCCCTGTCAGCTTCCTGCAGGTTGGGAAACTCCTCTTTGAGCTGCGAGAAACTCTGCTTCACGCCCAGCAGACACGCGACTTCCATCGCCTCCTTCTCCGGTCGTGCAACACCGATGAGCCGCGTCAGGTCAGACAGGCGCAAGGGCCGGGACGCAGTCTCCGGCATGGGGCCCTGGCGCTGCAATTGTGCCGCAGCCTCAGGATCCATACAGCCGCTGTACGCCAGACGATCAACAAAAGCCCAGTCCAGCTCGCCGGTGGGCTGCCGGGCCGCCCCATGCAGAAAACTGAGCAAGCCACGCAAATGGGAACGCCCAGTCGCAGGCAAGCCCCAGCTGCGGTCCACCGGATCATCTACAGCAGCAGACAAGGCGTAGCGGTGCGCATGGGCGCGCACCAGTAACCAGGCCTTTGACAATTGAGGCGTGCCATCCGGCTCTCTCTGCCGCGCGGCCAGCAGAGCCGTTACCGCCTCCCCAGGACGCTTGCAATGTTTTACATAAGCTGCCCAGTTGGCATGACCGGCCGGCAGCTCCAGATTCCAGGCCTGGGCCAGCTCTTTCACTGCCGTCCAGCCAGCACCCGACACTGCCAGCGCATCCAGCCATTGCTGGCAGCTGGGCTGGTTCTCACTGCGGACACTATAGACCTGGCGCACAAGTGCATCTTTATCCTTTTGTGTGGGACGCGGACAGAACTCATCCCTGATCGCCTCGACAGTCGCCTCCTGCAAGCCCAGCAGTTCCCCCAAAGCATCCACTTCTCCCTCCATGGGCAAGAGTAACTGCGCCAGATCAAGCAGTTGTGCGTCTTCTGCTGTCAGCGATGGCGAGCGCAGAGCCATGCCTCTGACCTCCTGTGCCAGCGGGAAAGCCTCCAGGGCTTCCGCTTCAAGGGCCTGGGCCAGCTGCTCCAGCGGCAAGGGGCAGGCAGCTTTCAAAAGGTTGTACAGGAATGCGGAGCGGGAACTGTGGGGCGCCAGTGGCAGCAGAGCGGTGGCTGGCAACCCTGATGCAATACCCATTTCCAGCAAATTGGCGTAGCCCAGACCTTCGGGCAGCGACGTCTTGACTTCCTTTTCTCCAGGCTGTCGTTGGCCAGCAGCTCCCGACAGTCCCTGCACCTCTCGTGAAGCAATAGGCATGGACGGATGATCCCTTTCGCCAGACTCTGCCCTGGCTTGCTGCACAGGGCTTTGCGGAGCCCTCACAGCGACGGACGCAGGATCTGCGCTCCCGTTTGGTGAGCGGGAAGCTGTGCCCTCTTGTAAAGTCCTGTCGTACAACCACTGAACCACTGCGGTATACACTTTAGACACTCGTCCCATAACCGTCTGCTCCCTCAGCCATTATCTTGCCCACCTTCGCTGTATCGACTACCCGGGCCTTTTTATAAACCCACCACCATCCGCGCCGGGGGAAGGCCCCGGACTCAATCCGATGTGCGCGCAGCGGTCGGCGACAGACTCTCTTCCAGCTCGGGGTGCCGGTGACGCCAGCGGCGAATACGCAGCAGGTGTACCTGGTCCACACTGGGAACCGCGTCCGGCTCCAGGGGCGCGCGCGTCAGAGGGTGACAGGGGTTGTAGCCCAACGCCTGCAGCAGACAGGCCTGGCTGAAGTGGCGTACAGGTCCGTCTGTTTCCAACGGCACCGGATCATCCATGTAGGCACCGGAAATAGGACATAAAAAGGCGTAAGGACAGCCTTCCCTTGTTGTCTCCGGGGGATAATTGCCACTGTCATTGCTGGCCGTCGCCAGACCTGTATCAGACAGAGGCAGGCTGCCCAGCATCTGCTTGCCCAGGAAAGCATAAAACCGCAGCAATTTGCTGGCATCCAGCGCCAGAACATTCAACATCCGGAATACCGGATCAGTACCACGCAATGCCGAGTGGCCAGAGTGCAGCCCCAGGCACGCACTGTCCACAAAGGCCTGCGCCAGGACAGGATGCTGCCTGAGCCAGTCCGCCAGCCCGGCAAATTCCACCGCTCTGGCAGACACTGCGTCCAGGGGAACGCAAGGCTGGAGATCGCAGTTCGCATCAGCCGTCAACCGTTCCAGCAGTGCCCACTTGCCAAACTGGCGAAACAACTGCACCAGATGACCGGTTTCCAGCCCGGGGGTGCGCTGGTAGACGCGCCGCCAGATTTCCAGTGCTTTATCCCTCGCATCCAGATGCCCAAACTGACACTCCAGGCGCTCGTAGTCAGCTCCGACACCCAACAGTGCCGCCATTTCCTGGGCTTCCCGCTGTGCTGGAGCCCAGTCCACCAGACACACCAGGTCGCAAGGCTGTAACCTGCGGGAAACCGTTTCCGGCGCACGGGGAACTGTCGGCATCCAGCGAGCAAATTCGGGAGCGATCAGTTCAAAACGCGCCAGACGTTGCAACAACTCCCAACTCGCAGACTCGGCACCCTGTTCTTCCAGAACGTACAGCAGGGCAAGCAATCCTGCCTGTTGACGGTCCGCAGGGGCACGCAAACAAGGACTGGTGGCATCGTTCAATGCCAAGGCAAAGGTCGGTTTCCCCGCGAATTTATACGTTAGTATCCACGCCTGTAACAGCGACACTGATGGCCTGGAGGAACCCTGATGTTGGCCCAGCACCGCTGTGCTGATTTGTTCCGCATCAAAGAAGGACATCAGCCAGTCATACCAGCTGTCATACTCCCTCGGCAATGGCAGCTGCCAGTTCTGGGCAATGCGCTCCAGAGTCATGGCTCCGGTTCCTGCCTGGGCCAGCAGCATCATCCACTCACTGCGTGTCCGTGCAGGCTGGCAGCAGGCCTGCTCGACAAGAGCCGCAACCTGCACCTCTCTTCGCAGAGGGCTCCCTTGCAGAGGGCCCCTGTGCAGAGGGCCCCTTTCCAGAGAGCTCCTTTCCAGAGGACTCCTTTCCAGAGGGCCCCTTTCCAGAGGGCCCCTTTCCAGAGGGCCCCTTTCCAAAGGGCTCCTTTCCAGAGGGCTCCTTTCCAGAGGGCTCCTTTCGTGGCTCAGCAGATAGTGAACCTGGGGACAGTTCAGGCCCAGTGCACCAGCCAGTTGCTCACTGCTGTCAGCCAAGGGTTCCAGAAGATCCACGAGACGGCTGCCCAATACCCGGTTGCAGGCTGTCAGCATAGGCATGCCAGTGCTCTCTGCCAGGGATCTGACCTGTGCCGCGATATTCCAGGCGTTGAGCTTGTCGGACTCCAGCGCGGTGGCCAGGGTCTCCATGGACAGGGGGCAGACCTGCTGCAACAGGCTGTCCAAACAGGGACGGGGATCGCTTTCGGGGACCTGCGACAGCAGAAAGCAGACGGGTAACTCCAGAGCCACGCCCAGTTCAAGGAGCGACACATCCTCCTCTGCGATCAGCAGCGCCGTCAGTTCTGCGGCACCAGGATAAGTCGATACCGGCAGCAGGGCCGGTTGTCGACTCAGAAGGGGAACACCCGCAGACGAGGGCGCCCCCTGATTACAGACAATGCCGACACTGGCGATTTCGCGGCTGGCGGGTGCCGGGGGAGGCGAATCTCCCGCCCGGCTCCCCTGAAAGGAAGAAGAAAGAGGGCGCATAAGGAAGCTCCTTGGTAACTGTTTTTTTTAGAGAGCGCTTTGTCTGGCAAACAGCCTCCTCAGGTCACCTGTTGCCCCGACGAATGCCCGGCCTGCGACATACTCACAACCGTACTCCCGTCTCCTTATAGACTTCCCGGTACAACAACAGTTCCACCATTACGTCATGGCACTATCAACTCCAGTCCTCAATGACACCGGCCACCTGCTCACAGGGTGTCATTCCCACGGCGGCACCATCACAGGGCCAGACCCGCAATTGATACAGGGAGCCCCCGGGAGCCAGACGTCTCCTCCCTGGCTCCTGGTAGAATGGGTTTGACCTGTCACAACCGCGTTGAGCACCGCCATTACACCCGCCGCACAGAACAAGAAATGCCTGGCTGGCAGCACCCGGTGGTACCGACACCCCGGCATTTATTGAACTCTGCACAAAAGCAGAGTGCCGGCCCGCAAAAAGGGGAGGCCTGGCAGGTCTACGCGTCCCCTTCTGCCGGGCGATGACGCGCTTCGGCAGGCTGGGCCGCTGGCGGGCGAGCCCCGGGGGGCATAAAGGCAGCAGCATCCTCTTCCAGCTCAGGGTGCGCCCGGCGCCAGGCATGAATACGCGCCAGGTGCGCCAGGTCCAGCTCCAACCCTTCTGCCTGGGCGGGCAGCAGGGGCTCGCCTGTCAGTGGATTGAAGTGGCGCCCGGTTGCCAGTGCCTTCAACAGGCTCGTCTTGCTGACATAGGCTGTCTTGCCTCTGGCCAAAGGGAGGGCGACAGGATCCTCCATGTACTCCCAGGTCAAGGGGCAGACAAAGTCATAGGGATACCCCTCTGCATTCCTGGCCAGCCTGTCTGCGTCTGTCCCAACACCCGCAGCCTCTGGCTGTACCAGCATCCCTGGCTGGGCAGCAACATTGGCACCAGCCTGCTGCTGTGGCTGTGCTTCCACCCTGTCTCCGGTCTGGAGCGGTCCAGCAAACAAGTGCCAGCAGCGCAACAGCGGGCCATCAAGTGCCAGACTGTTGAGCAACCGCCAGCGCACGGGAGTGCCAACGGGCGCACTGTAACTGCAACGCTGCGCCACAGCGTACCTGGCAATGAAGGCCTGCATCCGCTCCTGGTGGTGCTGCTGTTGCTGCTGCAAGCCTTCAGCCAGCTGCATGAATTGAGCGCAACGCGCCGAGTGCGCGCCCACAGACGCATCAGGCCAGTGCTGACTGTCGGAATGCGCTGTCAGTTTCGCCACAAAGTCATCCCTGCCCAGCAGACGCAACACCCGCACCAAGTGCCCTGTTTCCAACCAGGGAATCCGGTTATAGATACGCCGCCAGAGAGCAATGGCCAGATCCTGGGTCGAAACCTGTTCCGACTCAGAACCTGCGGCACCGGGCGCCCCCACCCCCAGCACTGCGGCCACCGCCCATGCCACCGGGTCCGCGCCATGGCCCTCAACCAGGCGTAACAGGTCAGAGGGACGCAAGCGGCGGGAAACGGTTTCCGCAACCGGTGCATCCTGTACCAGCTCCGCCGCAAAGGCCGGCTCCATACAACCGTACCGGGCCAGACAGCACAGGGACGACCAGCTGATTTCTGCGGCATCCGCCCCCAGACGCGCCACATGGCGCTGCAGGCTGAGCAGGCCGCTGAGATGACGGCACCCGGGTGCCAGAAAACCAGGATCGGTGGCATCATCCAGCGCCAGCGAAAAAGCGGGCCGGGCACAGTAGCGACGCAGCATCAACCACACCTGCTCCGTGGGCACGAGCCTGTCAGGATGTTGCTGACGCTGGCGCAGCAGGTTGCCACTGATCTCGTCATACAAACGTGACCGATACTCTTCCCAGCTGGAACAGCCTGACGGCAGCTCCAGTTCCCAGCAGGAGGCGCTACGCTCCAGGGTCGCGGCACTGGCACCTGACCGGGCCACCGCTTCCTGCAACTCTTCAACAGTCTGCCCGCCCCAGGGATCATCACGTAGCAGCTCCCACTGGAAGAAAGCTTTGGTAAGGACACCCAGTTTGTATGTCCGTTCACGATCGCTCAAAGAAAAAGAGAACTGAAGATGGCTCCACACCGATTCCGGCACACCAAGAGCGGTGGCCAGTGGCTGCGCATCGCTGGCCACTGGCGACAGCAACGCGGCCAATTCTGCCAAAGCCGGATGGTATTCATCAGTGATCCGGTCAAGGTCCCGGTGCCGGGCCAGGACTCTGACCTGCGTGGCTATTTCGTAAGCCTGCACCGGAGGGCTTTCCAACGCGCGCAGCAGCCCTGTCACAGAAAAGGGAAGTGCCTCACACAAGAGCTTGTGCATCTGTTTATCCATCTCCCCCCATCTGATCACATCATCCAGAAAGGAGCGGGCCCACAGCCCCAGTCCCACCCCCAACTCCAGCGGCTCTACGCCCTCCATCATCCCGCAAGCCATGACGATATGAACGCGGGGCCGGATCTGCGCGTCCGGGGACAGCATGCGCAGGCTTCTGCTGGCCAAAGTGGTGGCCGGCGGCCCCTGCAAACCCCGGCGGGCAAAGACATGGGAAAAGAAATCGGCATCCGTTGGCCGGGAGCCGGGTGATGGCGATTGCCTGGGCGATGCCGATTCCGATGGCGGCCCGGTCTCCCGGGACAGGGTTCCGCTGGAAGCTGCGGCAGGTCGCGTGGGGTGCATAAAAAACCCTCCAGGATACCAGTGATAACGTGCTATGACAGGCCGGATTCCCGCCAGAACAGGTACACCGGCATTGCCCACCGGGAGCAGACCGCTCCCCCTCGAGCCCGGTTCCCTGCAAGCAAAACAATACGGATAGCAAGGCCTGACATTTTTCCACAGGAACAAGTGTCCATGGCAAGGCGCCCTGATGCATGGATGCGAAGGAAAAGCAGGTCACCATAGAAATCAGCAAACCGCCCGGCGCGGTGAACCACCGCAGCGGCTGCGCCACACAACCTGGCACCGGATTCTTCTCACGCCGGTGGCAGGTTCCAACCTGGCAGGCTTGCCAGGCACAGATGGCGTAGTCGGGACGAGAGGGGGGATGAGGAGAACCCGCAGCAGAAGCCGACTGTCTCCCTCCCCCCTGACAGAGGCAGGCTCATTGCACCGCTCTCGTGCACGCGTTGCGGCCGCTCAACAACAGCACCCGGCGGCGCCTTCGTATCGGCGCAAGTACCTGCTGTTGTAACAAGCACAGTTGCCGCTGTGGTTGGCGTTCTGATTTATCAGGAGCCAGAGGCGAATAATTCGGCGACATCTCTCCACTTCCGCACCGGCACTTCAAGGCTCTTGCCACCACTGGCGTCCACCTGTTCCAGCAGCGAGACAAACAACATCTGGCGACGCCTCTCCAGTGTCGCCAAACAGAGGTCGTCCGGATTGTGAACAGCAGGCTTTCCGGCGTAGTTGGCATAGTGATTGGTCACAACCATAAGCTTTTTGAGATGCACTACCGCCTCGGGATTGGCATGGTACGCCGCCAGCAAGTCCGCACTGATTTTCTCCGGGTCGTGCAGCGACTTCTGGTAGTCAGTCCAGCTGGTGAAGTCCTGCGGTGGCGCCAGATTCCACTGCCGGGCGAGATTCTCCAGAACGCGGGCGTTGACGCCAGCCTGCGCCAGACCATCCATCCACTCCCTGCAGGTGGGAGCCTGCCGTTGGCCTGTCCGTATTTCCCGGCGCAGGGTCCTGAACAAGGTCTGCACGGCTTCCGGCCCCGAAGGTTTCTGGCACCGTGCCCTGATGGCATCAATGGCGGCACCTGGCAGTCCAAAGGTCTGCCCCAGCAAAGCGGCGCTGTGATCGGCCAGTCCCGCCAATATGTGGACCAGATCATTGGCAGTCTCACTGTCCTTCTCGCAGGCCAGCTTCTTGTTGCCATAACGCTCAGCCAACACTCTGACCTGATCAATCACGCTTTTATCTTGCGGGAAGTATTTTTCCAGTCGCTCAGCCAACTGCTCCAGCGACTGTGGACCGGCCGCTTCCCAGAGCTGGCGTACCAGATGACGGGGATCGCTTCGCCAGGCTTGCTGACACACCGCCGTGAAACCCAGGTCCATCGCTATACCCAGCTCCCGCGTTTGCTCGAAACCTTCACGGCTCAACATATCCTGCAGTCCCCACAGCCATGGCACAGGCTGCGCTGTTGGTGCGGCAAGCGCGCATATATCCCGGCTGGACAGATTCGTCTGTTCCGGCGCCGTCTGATTTTCAGCAGCAGGGACCGACTGTTTGACGCTGTCCATCACGACAGAGACAGCTGCGGCAACCCTGGACACTGCACTCCCCCAGAAGGAAGACAATGCCATGCCAAGGGCACGCGCACTCAGGTCCTTTATATTCATACGATTTTCTCCATGATCGTCTTGAGAGGGCGGGTGTGCACAAACTTGCGGGCGAGCCAATCCTCAAGCCCTCCCCTCTTGAAATATCATAGCCAGTCACACAGGCTTGCGGCTCAGCCCGCACGGCGACAGGGAGTGCCCTGATCATAAAAGGCGACAGAGGAAGCGTCGCAGCAAGGCGGTGGACACAGTGGGGTCTTGCTCATCTTCCAGCTCAGGATGCTTCTTGCGCCACGCCTTGATGCGCGCCAGATGTTCCTGATCAACCTCCGGCACGTCTTCCCGACGCAGCAAGGTGCCGGTCAGCGGATTGACGGAGTGATTCTCCAGGGCTCGCATCAAACCGCTTCTGCTGTACCAGTTGTAGTTTTTACAGGTTTCAACAATCGCTACCGGATCATCCATGTACACCAGACTGATCGGGCACACATAGTCATACGGATAGCCTTCGGCATTGAGCTCCAGGCTCTCTGCATCCGCCGCACGCTGCCGCCGGACTTGCTGGTGATCTGCCAGAAAAGCGCGCCAGTTTTTCAGCACCAGAGGGTCCGCAGCCAGAGCGTTCAACAAGCGCCATTTGCGTTCATTGGAGCCGCTCCCCCCATACAAGTACAGGGTCGGCACCCGACGAAAACAGGAATAGTCGTCCACCGGATACCGGCGCAAAAAAACCTTTACGAGTCCTGGCTGCTGGAACAAGTACTCAGCCATATCCATAAATTCAACCGCCCGTTGCGGAAACGGGGGGGCAGGTGGACCAGATTCGCTGTCGACAGCCCCGGTCAGCTCTCGTATCAGGTCTTGCTTGCCCAAGCCAAACCGCCGGAACAGGTGCGCCAGATGGCCTGTTTCCAACCAGGGAGCACGTCTGTAGATCCAGCGCCAGACCGACAGACAAGACCCCCACTGTTCCTGGACATGCCACGAGTGGCTTTTGATCACAGCCCAGTGCCTGTTCCTGTCGCCACGCACCTCGCCGCCCACCCCCAGCAGCGCCGCCACTTGTATAGCATCCAGCCTCGACAGGTTGCGCGATTGACTCAGTTGCAACAGATCAAAAGGCCTCAGGGGGCGGGAGTGCGTTTGCGCAACGGGCGCAGGGCAATGCAACATCTCCTGGACGGCCTCGCCGGCAATACCGAGCCGGACCAGACGGCACATGAGTGATCCGCTGATGTGCTGGCCGTCTCCCTTCTGACAGACCGCATGCCGCAGCAGGCTGAACAGGCACATCTCATGCCACTCTCTTTTTTTGAACAGACGCGGGTCGCTGTCGTTACCCGCCGCCAGCGGAAAAGACAGCAGGTCCCAGTCGGGCGTACCGAAATCACGGGCCTGCAAGAGCACACTGAACCGCAAGAAGGTCACAAACTGTTGCAGGGGCACAGGTGCATGGTGATCGGACCTGTGCGCCTCCAGCAGCGCGTTCTCGCGTTCAAAAACACGGTAGTGCGCATAGCCATACCAGCCGGCGACATCTGGCGGCAATGCCAGCTGCCAATGCCAGGCCACATGCTCCAGCTCGCGCCCACCGAGGCCGGCCTGGGCCATGACCGCCATCCACTCCCGGCACCTGCGTGCCGGCAGGTTGCGCTCAAGCCGCAACCGGATGTCATGATCAACAATCGTCCTTGTCAGCTGCCAGCGGGTGGGGGGCGCTGCCGCAGCCTGAAGCTGGAGGCGTCTGGCCTCCGGCAGCCCGAAGACTTCGCCCAGCACATCACTGTGTGCGATCAGTGGTAAAAACACAGCTACCAGCTCATCACACAAGGGCAGGTCAAGGGACTCCAGCCGGTCTGTTGCGCTGCACGCGATCAGGGATCTGAGCTGCTCGGCGATGTCCTTGCCCCCCAGGACAGCGTACGGCCCCTGCTCCAATCGCCTGGCCACCTCAGCCAGGGAAAGTGGCAGACTGGCCGCAAGGAGCGATTTCACCTGCTTGACGGCATCACGATCATAGGCACGCAGTTCGCGCAGAAGCACATGGGACGGCAGCCCCAGTGCAATACCCATGACCACGGGTGAGTAATCATCCAGATCGCAGAGCAAGTCACAGAGCTCAACCACACCAGGCACGCGCTGTCCTGCATCTGTCGCCACTGGACCAATCTCCCTTTGCGCCAACGCCGTTGCCTGCATCTGCGTACCATTCTGGTGGACAGAAGACTGGTGGGCAGAAGACTGTAGAAAGTTGTGATCCAGGTGCCCTGGCGCGATGACGGCGGTTTGCGATGATGACCCAGGTAACGCCGAGGCAGAAGGACAAACAGAGGCCCTCGAATGTATGTTTTGCATAAAAAAAATATCCATAACAAGTGAGATCTTTTGCTGCGACAGTCGATTTCCATCGGTGCGCAAACCCTGACAGCAGAGTGAAACCCACAAGCCAGGAATAGAGTCGGGGACATCAGCTCGTCTGCCCCGCCCACATTATGGACTCACACATCAGTCATGGAGTTCCCGAATTTTCTGGTGGCTCCAGAATCACTTGCCCTGAAATCTCGTTGAACATGCACACAGCCTGGCTGCGCAATCCCGGCACAGTCCAGCACTTTTCTGATTCCTTGAAGAAGTCGTGGTTATGACGTCAGGCGGCCAGGACAGCCTTGTGCAGGCAGATGGGGTGACGGGGGAAGGTCTTTACGAAAACAACGCAATGAAGCTACAAACCGGGACTTGCCTACCAAGGTTTCAAGCCCGCCTCAGTCCGCCCGGCAATGTCATTCACGCCTGCGAGCATAGGTCGCCGGACAGCGATTGCTGGAACTGACTCCGGCTGGTGAAAAATGTGGCTCCCTTCCGTCATCATGCAGCTCAGTGTTTCTTTGAGACGCAGACTGCAAGGCGGAACCTGACACAAAGCCCTTGCCAGCCTCCTTCGACAAGGGAAGCGCTGTGATCACAAAAGGCGACAAAGATACTGTCCCGATGCGGCGGGGGACTCGGCAGGCTCCTGCACCTCCTGCACCTCCTGCACCTCCTGCACCTCCTGCACCTCCTGCACCTCCTGTGCCTCCTGTGCCTCCTGTGCCTCCTGTGCCTCCTGTGCCTTCTGCACCGCCTTCAGTTCCAGCTCAGGGTGTTTCTCACGCCACTCATTGATGCACGCCAAGTGCTCCTGATCTACCTCAGGCACTTCTGCCGGATACAGCGGACGCTGTGTTAACGGATGGAAAGGCCCCATGTGCTCCAAACTTTGTAGCAAACGTCTTCTGCTGAAGTACTTCCAGCTGTCCTGGCTCTCAACAATAGCCACCGGGTCATCCATACAGGCCGCAGTCAGCGGGCAAATGTAGTCTTGCGGACAGCCTCCTGCATTCAGCTGCTGCCTCTGTATC
>MPMQ01000085.1 GCA_002238585.1 Kistimonas sp. bin40
CGGCTGTCGCCACTGCCTGCGCATCTGACAGGCCAGCACGACTGGCCGGCGAACGCACTCCCCCGCCCGAAGGTCAGGGCAGCGCCGACACACCCAGCCTCGCCCAGAACCTGCCGGATCTGGTCTTGCACAAGATCTTCGACCAGCTCCCCCTGGCCTGCCAGTGCCGGTGCGCCCGCGTGTGCCGCCACTGGTATGACTGTCTTCCCGCTCCCAAACTACGTCTCATGCGGTGGCTGCAAAAAAATGCCCCGCAGTCATGCCTGGCAGATCCTGGACTCGGACGCGGCTTCAACGACCGCACCGGTCCTTTTCTGCAGGCCGCCAAGAGCCCGGCTCTACCGGCACTGATGCACTTGCAGCAGGAACAGCAGGAACAGCAGAAACAGCAGAAACAGCAGGAACAGCAGGAACAGCAGGAACATAGACCAAGCGACGCCCGGCAAGACAGGGAGCAGATGTCCCGGTCCCCCGCAGCCCGTGACCTTCTCCCCTGTCTGGTGCACCACAGCCTGAACAAGCAGTTGAGCCAGGCCTCTGAGCTGAGACTGCATCCGACCCCCCTCGAGTGGCCAAAAGGTACTGAGGCAAGAACAGGTGCCTTTACCTTCAGCCCCTGCGGCCGCTGGCTGGCTATCGCATGCCAGTCCCAGCCAGAATCTCCCTCTCATCTGAGACTCTACGGCTGGGAGAAAGGTGCCTGGCACAGGTGCCTGCTGGTCTCTGAAGTGGCGACAGCTGTCGACTTGTTCAAGTTCACCTCAACGCCACCAGACACACTGCTCAGTGTCCATGGGGTGCATGTTCTGGCCTGGAACAAGGAGCCAGACAGCCAGACCTGGCACAGCTCTCACCTGTGGCAGCTTCCTGCGTCATGCCAGGCCCTCAACTTTTACCCTATGGGTGACGGTGCTCAGGCCATCATCACGAAGACACAGGGAACGGCAGAACTCGCAAGCCTCCTGTTTTATCGCCGCTCCGGGGATGGCAGAAATTGGGAAGCTGTCATAACGAAAACTTTCAAAACTGAAAAGAGCTCACGGGTACGTCACTGCTGGGCGGCCGAACCGCGCTCATGCCAACTGGCACTGACAACAAGCACGCGGCACCGCAAGTCTGGCCCTTTCATCAATACAGTAGACATCTGGCGCAAAGGACTGAATCCTTCCCGCCCGCAACAATGGGAATCGCAGAACTCGGTACTCCCCTGGCACAACCTCCATCCGGAAAAAATCACCTACAGTCCGGACGGTCATTATCTACTGGCCATGCTATCCGATCTTCGGGTCTGCCTGTGGCAACTGGATACACAATGCCGGCTACAGGAACAGCTGGTTATTCCCGGCTGCCTCTGCAACCCGGACTACCCTCTCGACAGGCAGATCGCCTTCCGCCGCGATGAAAAACAGCTGGCCGTCTCCTTGTCTCTGAGACAAGTCCAGCTGCTTGACTGCGATGCCAACGGCCGTTGGCAATACGGCCCCTTACTGGAAACACCTCCGACATCAGATCCCCCCGCCAGCGACAGGCCCAAAGCAATGCATCTGTCATCAAATGGACGCAGCCTGGTACGGCAAACCCAATGCCGCATCGACATCTGGCACCAGGCCCCTGTCGAAGGCTGGCAGCATCGCGTACTGCACCCAAGGCAAGCGGGTCATACTTTCTTTCCCCAATTCTGCCTGCTGGAACCTGGCGAGCTGATCTGCACATCGGTGGAAGATCCAGAACTGTCACTGCATATTTATGGCCAAGATCACCAGGGAAGGCTCGTCAGAAAAATCTGCAGGCGCATAAATGTGCCCATAAACGGCCCCGAAGCCGCCTGCCCGGATGGACTCTCCCTGCTGCTGGGTGCCACGCGGACCGCACCTGTACTGCTGCAGCTGGCCCCTGCGAGAAGCCATGGGGGATGCCGGCTTTTTTAACAGTCGGCTCCTGTGCAGGCCGCGCGTTTGGCAGCACAGTACGCCAGTACGCCAGAACGCCAGAACGCCAGATGCCGGGAACCTTCGCCCGTTTTTACTGTCCCTGTCACTGTCAGCTCACCGAAAAAGCACAGGCCGGACAATGATGAAGCGACTCTCAGGTAGCGAACCTGCGCACCAGCCCCCATCCGCAACACAGCCAGCAGCCGGTGAACCAGGCAACAAACAACAGCCAGGCGCTCCCCCCGGTCGTTTGAGCTCTGGCCAGGCGGTCGCCACAGCTTGCGTCTCTGACAGGCCAGCACGACTGATCGGCACACGCACCATCCTGCCCGAAGGTCAGGCCACCACCGCCACACCCAACCTCGCCCAGAACCTGCCGGATCTGGTCCTGCAAAAGATCTTCGACCAGCTCCCCCTGGCGTCCCAGTGCCGGTGCGCCCGCGTGTGCCGCCACTGGTATGACTGTCTTCCCGCTCCCAGGCTACGTCTCATGCGGTGGCTGCACAAAAACGCCCCGCAGTCATGCCTGGCAGATCCTGGACTCGGACGTGGATTCAGCGACCGCGCTGGTCCTTTTCTGCAAGCCGTCAAGAGCCCGGCTCTACCGGCACTGGTGCACTTGCAGCAGGAACAGCAGGAACAGCAGGAACATAGACCAAGCGACGCCCGGCAAGACAGGGAGCAGATGTCCCGGTCACCCGCAGCCCGTGAGCTTCTCCCCTGTCTGGTGCACCACAGCCTGAACAAGCAGTTGACCCACCCCTCTGGGCTGATACTGCATCCGACCCCCCTTGAGTGGCCTGAAGATACCAGGGCAAGAACTGGGCACTTTACCTTCAGCCCCTGCAGCCGCTGGCTGGCTGTCGCATGCCAATCCCAGCCAGAATCACCCCCTCATCTGAGACTCTACGGTTGGGAGAACGGTGCCTGGCAAAGGTGCCTGCTGGTCTCTGAGGTGACGACGTCTGTCGACTTGGTCAAGTTCACATCTATGCCGCCAGACACACTGCTCAGTATCCATGGGGTGCATGTTCTGGCCTGGAACAAGGAACCAGAAAGCCAGACCTGGCACAGTTCGCAGGTGTGCCAGCTTCCTGCGTCATGCCCAGCCCTGAACTTACACCCTATGGATGACGGTGATCTGATCATCCTCACAAAACCACAGAAACAAGCAGGATTCTTGAGCTTCCTGTTTTATCGCCACACAGAGGATGGCAGGAATTGGGAAGCCATCATGACGAAAACTTTCAAAACTGAGGAGCACTCACGCAAAATTCACTGCTGGGCTGCCGAACCGCGCTCATGCCAACTGGCAGTGGCAACAAGCACCTTGCCCCGCGAGTCGGGCCCGGTCATCAATACAGTACACATCTGGCGCAAAGGACTGAATCCTGCCCGCCCGCAACAATGGGAATCGCAGCATTCGCTACTCCCCAGGCACAATCGCTCCCTGGAAGAAATCACCTACAGTCCGGACGGCCTTTATCTGGTGGCCGTGCTATCCGATCTTCGGGTCTGCCTGTGGCAACTGGATGCGCAATGCCGGCTACAGGAACAGCTGACTCTTCCCGACTGCCTGTACGACCGGGACTGCCTGCTCGGCAGACAGATCACGTTCCGTCACGATGGAAAACAGCTGGCCGTCTCCCTGTCTCTGAGGCAAGTTCAGCTGCTTGACTGCGATGCCAATGGCCATTGGCAATACGGACCCTTACTGGAAACACCACCGGCACCAGATACCCCCGCCAGCGACAGGCTCAAAACCATGCAACTGTCATCAAATGGACGCACCCTGGCACGGCAATCCCACTGGCGCGTCGACATCTGGCACCAGGACCCTGTCGAAGGCTGGCAGCATCGCGTACTTCACCGAAAGCAAGAGGGCCGTAGATACTTTCCGCAATTCTGCCTGCTGGAACCTGGTGAGCTGATCTGCACATCGGTGCAGGATCCAGAACTGTCACTACATATTTATGGGCCAGATCACCAGGGAAGGCTCGTCAGAAAATTCTGTACGCGCATCAACGCGCCCCTATGCGGCCCTGACGCCGCCAGCCCGGATGGACTCTCGCTGCTGCTGGGTGCCACGCGCACCGCACCGGTACTGCTGCAGCTGGCCCCTGCGAGAAGCCATGGGGGATGCCGGCTTCTTTAAGAGTCGGCTCCGGTGCAGGCCGCGCTTTTGACAGCACAATACGCCTGAACGCCTGAACGCCAGATGCCGGGAACCTTCGCCCGTTTTTGCAATCCCAGTCACTGCCAGCTCACCGCAGCAGCACAGGTCATCAGACTATGATAAAGCGACTCTCAGGCAGCGAATCTGGACACAGCTCCCCATCCGCAACACAGCCAGCAGCCGGTGAGCCTGACAACAAAGAACAGCCAGGCGCTCCCCCCGGTCGTTTGAGCTCTGGCCAGACTGTCGCCACTGCCTGCGCATCTGACAGGCCAACACGACTGACCGGCGAACGCACCATCCTGCCCGAAGGTCAGGTCAGCGCCGATACACCCAGCCTCGCCCAGAATCTGCCGGATCTGGTCCTGCAAAAGATCTTCGGCCAGCTCCCCCTGGCCTGCCAGTGCCGGTGCGCCCGGGTGTGCCGCCACTGGTATGACTGTCTCCCCAGTCCCAAACTACGTCTCATGCGGTGGCTGCAAAAAAATGCCCCGCAGTCATGCCTGGCAGATCCTGGACTCGGACGTGGTTTCAGCGACCGCGCCGGTCCTTTTCTGCAGGCCGTCAAGAGCCCGGCTCTACCGGCACTGACGCACTTGCAGCAGGAACAACAGGAACAACAGGAACAACAGGAACAACAGGAACAGCAGGAACATAGAGCAACCGATACCCGGCAAGACAGGGAGCAGATGTCCCGGTCACCCGCTGCCCGTGACCTTCTCCCCCGTCTGGTGCACCACAGCCTGAACAAGCAGTTAACCCTGGCCTCTGGGCTGAAACTGCATCTGACCCCCCTCGAGTGGCCAAAGGGCACTGAACCAATAACAGGGAAATTTATCTTCAGCCCCTGCAGCCGCTGGCTGGCTCTCGCATGCCAAACCCAGCCAGAATCTCCCTCTCACCTGAGACTCTACGGCTGGGAAAACGGTGCCTGGCAAAGGTGCCAGCTGATCTCTGAGGTGACGACATCTGTCGGCTTGTTCAAGTTCTCCCCTATGCCACCAGACACACTGTTCAGTGTCCATGGGATCCATGTTCTGGCCTGGAACAAGGAGCCAGACAGCCAGACCTGGCACGACTCTCAACTGTGCCAGCTTCCCGCGTCATGTTCGGTCTTCAGCTTTTTCCCTATGGGTGACGGTGATCTGGTCATCCTCACGGAGCTGGAGGAAACAGCACAACTCTCAAGCCTCCTGTTTTATCGCCGCACAGAGGATGGCAGGAATTGGAACGCCGTCATGACGAAAACTTTCACAACTCAAGAGCGCTCACGGGCACTGCGCTGCTGGGCAGCCGAACCGCGCTCATGCCAACTGGCACTGGCAACAAGCATGCGGCACCCTGAGCCTGGCCCTTTCATCAATACAGTACACATCTGGCGCAAAGGGCTGAATCCTGCCTGCCCGGAACAATGGACATCGCAGAATTCGATACTTCCCTGGCACAATCGCTCTCTGGAAGAAATCACCTACAGTCCGGACGGTCATTATCTCCTGGGCGTGCTATCCGGTTTCCAGATCTGCCTGTGGCAACTGGATACACAGTGCCGGCTACAGGAACAGCTGGTTCTTCCCGGCTGGCTGTACAACCCGAACGTCCCACTCGGCAGGCAAATCGCATTCCGCCGCGATGAAAAACAGCTGGCCGTTTCCCTGTCTCCAAGGCAAATCCAGCTGCTTGACTGCGATGCCAGCGGCCGCTGGCAATACGGACCATTACTGGAAGCACCGCCAGCACCAGATACCCCCGCCAGCGACCTACCGAACGACATCAAGCTCTCGTCAAATGGACGCATCCTGGCACGGCAAACCCATTGGCGCGTCGACATCTGGCACCAGGACCCTGTCGAAGGCTGGCAGCATCGCGTATTGCACGCAAGCCGGGGGGACCATAGATTCTTTCAGCAAGCCTGCCTGCTCGAACCCAGTGAGCTGATCTGCACATCGATAGAGGATCCAGAACTGTCATTGCAGATTTATGGGCCAGATCATCAGGGAAGGCTCGTCAGAAAAACCTGCCGCCCCCTCAAAGCACCCATAAGCTGCCCTGACGCCGCCAGCCCGGATGGACTCTCCGTGCTGCTGGGTGCCAGGAGGACCGCACCTGTACTGCTGCAGCTGGTCCCTTCGCGCGGCCATGGGGCATGCCAGCTGTTTTAAGAGTTGGCTCTGGTGCAAGGCGCGCTTGTGACGGCGCACTACGCCAGAGGCCGGGAACCTGCGCAGGTTTTTACTGTCCCTGTCGCTGCCAGCTCACCGAAAAAGCACAGGCCAGACAATGATGAAGCGACTCTCAGGCAGCGAACCTGGACACAGGCCCCTGCCGGCACCACAGACAGCAGCCGGTGAACAAGGCAAACCAGAACAGCCAGGCGCTCCCCCCGGTCGTTTGAGCTCTGGCCAGGCTATCGCCACAGCTTGCGTATCTGACCGGCCAGCACAACTGACCGGCGAACGCACCACCCTGCCCGAAGGTCAGATCAGCGCCGACACACCCAGCCTTGCCCAGAACCTGCCGGATCTGGTCCTGCAAAAGATCTTCGGCCAGCTCCCCCTGGCCTGCCAGTGCCGGTGCGCCCGGGTGTGCCGCCACTGGTATGACTGTCTCCCCCCTCCCAGGCTACGTCTCATGCGATGGCTGCAAAAAAACGCCCCGCAGTCATGCCTGGCAGATCCTGGGCTCGGACGCGGCTTCAGCGACCGCACCGGTCCTTTTCTGCAAGCCGTCAAGAGCCCGGCTCTACCGGCACTGATGCACTTGCAGCAGGAGCAGGAGCAGGAGCAGGAGCAGGAGCAGGAGCAGGAGCAGGAGCAGCAGGAACATAAACCAACCGACGCCCGGCAAGATACGGAACCGCTGTCCCGGTCACCCGCTGCCCGTGACCTTCTCCCCTGTCTGGTGCACCACAGCCTGAACAAACAGTTGACCCAGGCTTCTGAGTTAAAACTGCATCGGACCCCCCTCGAGTGGCCAAAAGGCACTGGACCAATAACAGGGAACTTTATCTTCAGCCCCTGCAGCCGCTGGCTGGCTATCGCATGCCAACTCCAGCCAGAAGCCCCCCCTCATCTGAGACTCTACGGCTGGGAGAACGGTGCCTGGCAAAGGTGCCTGCTGGTCTCTGAGGTGGCGACATCTGTCGACTTCTTCAAGTTCACCTCTATGCCGCCAGACACACTGCTCAGTATCCATGGGGTGCATGTTCTGGCCTGGAACAAGGAGCCAAACACCCAGACCTGGCACAGCTCTCACCTGTGCCAGGTTCCTCCGTCATGCACGGTTCTCAATTTTTACCCTATGAGTGACGGTGATCTGGTCATAGTCACGAAAATACAGGGCACAGCACCATCCTTCAGCCTTCTGTTTTATCGCCGCACAGGCCATGGAAGAAACTGGGGAGCCGTCATGACGAAAACTTTCATAACTGAAGAGAGCTCATGGGCACTTCGCTGCTGGGCAGCCGAGCCGCGCTCATGCCAACTGGCACTGGCAACAAGCACCTGGCATCGCGAGTCGGGCCCGGTCATCAATACAGTAGACATCTGGCGCAAAGGACTGAATCCTGCCTGCCCGGAACAATGGAAGTCGCAGAATTCGGTACTCCCTGGGTACAACCTCCTTCTGGCAGAAATCACCTACAGTCCGGACGGTCATTATCTACTGGCCGTGCTATCCGATCTTCGGGTCTGCCTGTGGCAACTGGATACACAATACCAGCTCCAGGAACGGCTGGTTCTTCCCGGCTGCCTGTACAACCCGGACTACCCACTCCACAGACAGATCACGTTCCGCCGCGATGGAAAACAGCTGGCAGTCTGCCTGTCTCTGCGGCAAGTCCAGTTGCTTGACTGTGATGCCAACGGCCGTTGGCAATACGGAGCATTACTGGAAACACCACCAATACCAGATACCCCCGCCAGCGACAGGCCCAAAAAAATGAAACTGTCATCAACTGGACGCACCCTGGCACGGCAAACCCAATGGCGCGTCGACATCTGGCATCAGAACCCCATCGAAGGCTGGCAGCATCGCGTACTGCACTCAAAGCAAGAGGACCATAGATTCTTTCCGCAATTCTGCCTGCTGGAACCTGGTGAGCTGATCTGCACATCGGCGGAGGATCCAGAACTGGATCTGCGTATTTATGGGCCAGATCACCAGGGAAGGCTCGTCAGAAAAATCTCCAGGCCCATCAAAGTGGCCATAAACAGCCCCGAAGCTGCCAGCCCGGATGGACTCTCCTTGATGCTGGGTACTGAGCGGGCTGCGCCAACACTACTGCAGCTGGTCCCTTCGCGAGCCAATGGAGGATGCCGGCTTTTGTGAGAGTCGGCTCCTGTGCAAGGCGCGCTTGTGACGGCGCACTACGCCAGAGGCCGGGAACCTGCGCAGGTTTTTACTGTCCCTGTCACTGCCAGTTCACCGAAAAAGCACAGGCCAGACAATGAGGAAGCGACTCTCAGGCAGCGAACCTGGACACAGGCCCCTGCCGGCACCACAGACAGCAACCGCACAGCTCAGTGAAAAAGATCAGCCCACCGCGCTGTCCGGTCGCTCTGTCGCTGCGGCCTGCCTGCCAGACAGGCCAACGCCACTGACCAGAACCGGCATTGCCCTGTCTGAAAGCCCGAACGCCATGCATACACCCAGCCTCGCCCAGAATCTGCCTGATCTGGTGCTGCGCAAGATATTCAGCTACCTGCCACCCGTCGCCCAGTGCCGGTGCGCCCGGGTATGCCGCCACTGGGAGAGCTGCCTGCCCTCCCTGCGGGAACGACTGGCCCTGTGGCTGCAACAAGAACAGCCGGTGTCGAACCAGGCAGCACCGGGCTGGGGACAAGCTTTCTCCAGCCGCACCCGCCCCTTTCTGCAAGCCTCCAACAGCCCACTGCTGCCCACACTGATGCAGCTGCTGCCCGAGCCGCAGCAACACAGACACGCTACAGCCGGGCAGGACACAGAGCACCAGAACCCGGACCTGGCTGTCAGTGATCTTTTCTCCTGCCTGGTGCACTACAGTCTCCACCATCAGCTGATCCAGGCCCGGCGACTGAGGCTGCGTCCGGCCGCCATCACTGGGCCGGACAAGGCCAGGGCGCAGACCTTCCTTTTCAGCTCCTGCAGCCGTTGGCTGGCCACAGAATGCCAATTTCAAGTCTCGGCGCCCACTTTTTTGCGTCTCTACGGCTGGGATGGCAATCACTGGCAGACGTGCCCATTGACTCCTGAACCGACGGAGCCTGTCGCAACATACTGTTTCCCCCTGATGCCAACCGACAGGCTGCTCAGTGCCCACGGCCAGCAGGTACTTTCCTGGGACCGGGAGCCTGACGCCAACATGTGGCACGGCACCCTTGTGCACCTTGTTTCTCCATCACACGAGGTCCTGAGCCTTTGCCCTATGGCTAACGGCGATACGGCCATTCTGACCACATGCGAACAGGACAACAGAGAATTACCAGGGCGGCTGTCCTTCCACAGATGCAGTGATGGAACCTGGCAAGAGGTCGCGGCTTATCGCCTCGATTTTGTCTGCCGGGCGCACCAGCCACAGTCATCCCAACTGGCGCTGACCCGGACCTGGTGGAATCAGGGGCCTGGCTATTACACCAATGAGGTTCTTGTCTGGCACCTGGAACTCAATACACACAGCCGGAGGCAATGGAACTATCAATTGTCGGTACTTGCCTGGCACTGTGCCCCCATTGACAATCTTGTCTATAGCCCTGGAGGAAAATATCTACTGGGAATACTGCTCAGCGGCCGGGCCTGTTTGTGGGCCCTGGATGCGCAGTACCGTCTGCAGGAGAAGCTGACCCTGGCCGACTGCCTGCGTCCGCCGGAAGGGACATACAAGTATCCCGCCTCCTTCAGCGCAGATGAAAAATGGCTGGCACTCCCCCTCGACGCACGACAGATTCAGCTGTGCTTGCGCGATGACAATGACAACTGGCTGCGCGGACAAGTTCTGCAAGCCCCGTTCGTGCCAGCGGCCAGGCCCGCGATGGTGCCGCACACTATACGACTGTCGGCAAATGGTCGCATCATGGTACGGGCAACCCCGGACCAGCTGGACATCTGGTACCGCCCCCCTGCCGGTCACTGGCAGCATAGCCTGCAGCGCCAGAACAAGACGAACGCGCGCTTTCCACCTTGCGCTGCGCTGGTGAACGCCGGTGAGCTGGTGTGTACAACAGCAGAAGACCCGACTCTGTCCTTGTGGATTCATGGGCCAGACAGCCAGGGCCGGTTTGTCAGGAAAGCCTGCCGTGCGGTCAACATCGCCCTCAGCTTTTCTGGCGCCGCCAGCCCGGACGGACTTTCCCTGATTGTGTCCTCGACGACAGACCCTCTTTTCCTGCTGCAAGTTGTTCCGCCAGAAGACAGCCAGGCCCGGCTGTCTGCCGACCGGCAGGATGACCAGACGCGCGCCCGGCATGGCGACAATTGTCTCCTGCTCTGACACCGTCTACCGGCTGGCGTCCAGCGTTTTCAGGCCCACGAAAAAGAGCTTTCATACTGTCTGCAACTCCCCCTTCTCATCAGTGTCCAACGCCGGGCGAAGGAAACAACGGGAGACCGCAAACCATGGACCCACTTTCAGACAGCCCGTCGCCACACCGGCAGCCTGCAGCAGCACAGGCACCATCGGGTCAGCGAACTCAAACAAGCCCTCCTGCCGAAGCGCCCGGTCGCTCAGGCATGGGCCACGCGGTCGCCCAGGTGCCCACCTCAGCCAGGCCAGAGCTGCCAGGTAGCAGACAGGCCAGTCTGCCGGAAGACCCGAGCACCAGCGGGAGGACACCCAACATTGCCCAGAACCTGCCGTTTCTGGTGCTGCACAGGATATTCAGTCATCTGCCCTCTTGCTCCCTGGCCCAGTGCGCCCGGGTGTGCCGCCACTGGCACACCTGCCTGCCTGAATTCAAGTTCAGAGTTGTCTGGTGGTTACAAGAAAACGGCCCCCGGTCATACCTGACCATCTCGCACCTGGGACGCGGTTTCAGCAGCCGTACCCAACCCTTTCTGCAAGCAGAGAAGAGTCCGTTTCTGCATCCACTAACGCGTCTGGAACAGCAACACCAGCAACAGCAGCAAGAAAACAAACCAGCCGCGCCGCGCCAGGACACACAGCAACAGCCACCCGCCGCCGGTGACCTGCTGTCCTGGCTGGCGCACGCCGCCGTGAACCATCATTTGCGCCAGACCCCGGAGCTGCGGTTGCGTCCAGCCCCCCTCGACTGGTCAGACGAGGCTGTATCAGGCGCAGGCGATTTTGCCTTCAGTCCCTGCAGCCGCTGGCTGGCTCTCGCATGTGCGCCCCAACAAGAATCCTTCTCTTATCTCAGACTCTACGGCTGGGAGAATGACGCCTGGCAAAGGTGCCTGCTGGCCTCTGATGTGACGGAACCTGTCACCTTGTTCAAGTTCTCCCCTATGCCCCCCTGCAACCTGGTCAGTGTCCATGGTGTGCAGGTTCTGGCCTGGAGCAAAGAGCCAGACAGCCTCACCTGGCACAGCTCGCTTGTGTCCTCTTTTCCTCAGTCACACCAGGTACTCGACTGTTATCCCATGGCCAACGGCGATCACATCATCATGCTCCAAAGGGCGGGGAACACCAGAACACAGCTCCATGTCATGTTTTACCGCCGCACCGGGGAAAGCCAGAGTTGGGAATCCGTCGCCAGGACAACCTATGGTACCGAGTGGGACTCGTGGCTCTCGGTCGCCTGGACGGTGGAACCACAGTCATGCCAACTGGCGCTGCGCACAACCGCACAGGACCCGGACACTGGCTATCTCACCAATGAACTCCATATCTGGCATACAGGACTCAACAGTCTCCGGCCGGAGCCATGGGCATGCCTGAAATCTGTGATCCCCTGGCAACACACCAGGGTGGAACGAATAATTTACAGTCCGGACGGCCAGCATCTATTGGGAATTCTGTCTGAAAAACAGGCTTGCCTGTGGACAGTGGATCCACAACGGCGGATTCGGATACAACTGATTATTCCCCACTGCCTGTACAACCCGGTCTACAAACTGCGCGTGCAGGCTTCTTTCCGCAGCGACGGAAAACAGCTGGCACTCGCCCGCTCCCTGCGGCAGGTTCAGCTGTTTTACTGCGATGCCAAAGGCCATTGGTACCCGGGAACGCAACTTGACGCACCAGCAGCGCGCAATGTCCCGGCTGACGATTTCCTGAAAGACCTGCGACTGTCGTCAAGCGGACGCACCCTGGTGCGGCGCACGCACTGGCAACTGGATATCTGGCACCAGGACCCTGGCGCAGGCTGGCAACATCTCGTACAGCACAGCAGGCAGGAAAACCAGAGAGGGGGGCCGCAATATTGCCTGCTACAGCCCGGTGAACTGGTCTGCACCACTATAGAAGATCCAGAAATGTTGCTGCGCGTTTATGGTCCAGACAGCCGGGGAAGGCTGGTGCAAAAAGTGTGCATGCCCGTCGGTCAGAGCATACAAAATCCCGACGCCGCCAGCCCGGATGGGATGTCCTTGCTGCTGGGCAGCACCCGCCATCCAACGCTGCCCCTGCAGCTGGTGTCTGCGAAGAAGAGTGAGTCATGCCTGTTTTTTTAGCCTGCATCGCCGCAAGCGCGTCGCTCGCCAGCATGCAGGAGCGCATGGACCTGGCTCGCGTCAGCGGCATGTGTCGGCGTTGTCACCAGCGAATGGGTCACCCTGGTGTCAGCATCCATGCCAATATGCGCCTTCATCCCGCAGTGCCACTGGTTGCCTTCTGGGGTCTGGTACATGTCCGGATCGCGCTGTCCGCTTTGCTTCTTTGTAGCGGATGGGCGCAATAATGGTGGCATCGACCAGCGTCCCTTCCCTTTGGCCTCTGGCCGCCAGGTGGCCGTTTATGGTGACGGAAATGCGCTCCGTCAACTGATGTGTTTCCAGCTGGTGGCGGAACTTGAGCAGGGTCGCCGCATCGGGAGCCGCATCCCAGCTCAGGTCGACACCGACAAAGGTGCGGATGGCCGGACTTTGACATCCTCCCCGCCCTGAAGGACGGGGATTCCTGCTGCGCTCACAGGTGACAGCTTCAGGCTGCAGGCCATGAGTCGCTGAATTGCTTCGGCGGGTTCCTGCTGCTGGCGGCATTACCTCACCACTCACTTC
>MPMQ01000086.1 GCA_002238585.1 Kistimonas sp. bin40
TGCCGCCACTGGCATGACTGCCTGCCCGCGCCCAGGCAGCGGCTGTCGCGCTGGCTGCAACAGCATGCCCCTGTGTCCTGGCTGGCCAATCCGCATCTGGCACTGGGCTTCAACAGTCGCACCCGCTCCTTTTTACAGGCTGCAAACAGCCCGGTCCTGCCGGCACTGATGCATCTGCAGCAGGAACAGGAACAGGAACAACAGAAGCACCGACTGTCCGAAATTGCGCAAGACGCACAACAGCCATCTCTTGCGTCACCAGCCGATCCGCTCCTTTCCAGACTGCTGGACTACGGCCTGAATCAGCAGTTGACCCGGGCCGATCAGCTGCGTCTGCATAAGGCGGAAATCGACTGGCCGCCCGGGATCGTATCCAGAACACATTTCTTCAGCCCTTGCTCCCGCTGGCTGGCGATTCAGCTTCAGATGCAGCCGCAAGCCCCTCGCCTCCTGCGGCTCTACGGCTGGGAGCAGGGAGCCTGGCGACAGCAGGTTCTGGTCCCTGATACGGCGGAGCCTGTTGGCATCTGCAGGTTCCCCTCCCTGCCAGCAGACACGCTGATCAGTGTCCATGGTCTTGATATTCTGACATGGCGCAGAGTACCAGGGAGCCGGGATTGGCACTGCACGCCTCTATGGCGCGTTACTGACTCCCATGCTGTGCGCGAAATCAGCACGCTGGACAACGGCGGCCTGGTGCTTCTGACCTCCAGAACACAGACAGAACTCCTGGTACAGTTTTTCGCCCACACAGGCAGCGGCACAGGCTGGGATCCGGTGGTCACAGCCACCTATACAAGCTTCCCTCTCTTCTGGGCCATGGAAGAGCAGTCATGCCAGCTGGCGATAGGCGAGTGTGCCCACGACCCGTGTCATAACCATTTCATCAATAAAGTACATATCTGGCACAGAGTGCACAGTACAGACAGTCAGCAAACCTGGGAACATCAAACAACAGTACTGTCCTGTCATGATGCCCGCATCAAGGGATTGGCTTACAGTCCAGGCGGGCATTACCTGGCGGGAAGGCTGTCCAACGACAGCATCTGCCTTTGGCAGCTGGATGCACAACACCAACTGCTACAACAGCTGACACTGCCCGACTGCCAACTCCCCACGCAAGTGAGCTTCTATCGACTGGCCCCTTTCAGCAGAGATGCCACACAGCTGGCAATGCCCTGCTCGCTACGCCATATTCAGCTGTGCTACAGAGATGACAACAACCACTGGCAGTACGGACAACGACTCGAAGCGCCACCCCTTCCAGCTCAACCACGCGGCGACATGCTGGAAGACATCATGATGTCGTCCAGTGGCCGCACCCTGGTGCGCGTCACCCTTTGTCACCTGGACATCTGGCACCGCGACCCGGCGGGTCACTGGGAGCATCTGCTGCAGCGCATCAGGAAAGCAAACGCGGCCTTCTTTCCGACCGCCTGCTTTATGGAACCCGGTGAGCTGGTCTGCACAACGGTACAGGACCCGGAATTGTCGCTGTGGATTCATGGCCCGGACAGCCAGGGACAACTGGTCAGAAAGGCCTGCATGACCGTCGAGGTTCCCATCAGCGGCCGCCTGGCTGTCACCAGCGACGGCCTGTCCCTGCTGCTCAGCACGGCAGTACATCCACCGACTCTGCTGCATCTGGAACCACCCCAGGTCAATGCGACAGGAAGCCAGGCAGAACAAGCACTGACGCCTGTCTCCGAGCCTGCACCACGCCAACATCGTTGTCAGCTTCTTTGAAGGCCGTATCCCAACCCTGTCCGTCCTGGCAGCATTCAACAGCGGCGGCCTGTTTCGACAGGAACCTGCACCGGCCGGTACTGTCTGATCTCGCACCATGACAGTGACGGAGCATGAGGCATGCACCAACTTCCAGGCAGCGAGCGCTCACACAGCACCGCACCGACAGCACAGCCACCAGTGGGCAATGCATATACAGTAGCCATACCACCGGACACTGGCCCGACAGCATCCAGCCCCCCTGGTGCCCGGGCATGTGTATCAAACAGCCCGGCCAGCTGGCTCTCTCCCACTTCTGCCACCCAGTGCCTGCCTGCTCTGGTGCTCAACCAAATAGTCGACTACCTGCCCTTTGCTGACCAATCCCGCTGCGCCCGGGTCTGCCGCCACTGGCATGACTGCCTGCCCGCGCCCAGGCAGCGGCTGTCGCGCTGGCTGCAACAGCATGCCCCTGTGTCCTGGCTGGCCAATCCGCATCTGGCACTGGGCTTCAACAGTCGCACCCGCTTCTTTTTACAGGCTGCAAACAGCCCGGTCCTGCCGGCACTGATGCATCTGCAGCAGGAACAGGAACAGGAACAGGAACAGGAACAGGAACAGGAACAGGAACACAGACTGTCCGAACTACGACAAGACGCACAACAGCGGCTCCCGGTGCCATCAGCCACTCTGCTTCTGTCCAGACTGCTTCACTACGGGCTGAACCGGGAGTTGATCCGGGCCGATCAACTGTGCCTGCGTACGGTTGAACTCGACTGCCCGGACAATGCCTTGACAACAGCTTACAGCTTCAGTCTCTGCAGCCGCTGGCTGGCTACCAGGTGCCGACCTTATGGCATGACCTCCACGTCCCTGCGACTCTACGGCTGGGAGCAGGACAACTGGCAAAAGTGCACACACAAGCCTGACCAAACGCCGATTTCCGGACTGGGCCCGTTCACCTCCACACCATCGCAGGCACTGATCACTATCCATAACTCGGATGTCCTGGCCTGGCAAAGAGTGCCTGGCAGTGACGACTGGAACAGAACCCTTGTGTGCCCTGCCACTGACTCATACGCTGTCTTCGCCCTGTTCGCCATGAGCGACGGCGATCAGGTGATCCTGGACTGGAAGCAACAGGATACAATGCATATCCGCGTGCTGTTTTGCCGCTACATAGACAAAGACAAGAGCTGGAAACCGGCGGTAATACATGGCTGCGACAGCGACCTGCGCGCCGTTGCACCAGAACAGCAGTCATGCCAGCTGGCACTGGGCATAGTCACTCACCACCTGGGGCTTGACCATCGTATCAACAGGATTCAGATCTGGTACAAGGGGCTCGATACGGAGCCTCCGCAGGCGTGGACATTTCGAGAATCGGTGCTTGCCCAGCAGGACACCGACATAGAGGCATTGCTGTACGGTCCGCGCGCGGATTCCCTGCTGGGATGCATGAGCAATGGCCACGTCTGCCTGTGGGCACTGGATGCACAACACCAGCTGCTGCCACAGCTGACACTGACTGACAGTTTTTTCCCCTGGCATATATCGAACCACAATCATTTGATCTCTTTCAGCGCTGATGCCAAAAAACTGGCAGTGCCCTGCTCCCTGCGACAGATCCAGATATGCTTGCGCGATGACAACGACCACTGGCAGCGCGGACCGCGACTGGAAGCACCAGCGGCACCTGAGGAACCACCCGAGGACACACTGGAACACATTCTTCTGTCATCCAGTGGGCGCACCCTGGTACGGATCACCCGCTGGCACATTGACATCTGGTACCGCGCCCCGGCCGATCATTGGCAGCACAGGGTGCAACGTACAAGGACAGAAAGTGCGCGTTTTCTGCCGATGGCCTGCTTGATCGATCCCGGCGAGCTGGTGTGCACAACAGTACAGGACCCGACATTGGTGCTCTGGATCCATGGGCCAGACAGCCAGGGAGGGTTTGTCAGAAAAGCCTGCATGGCCGTCCAGCCCCCCATCAACGGACCCGGGGCTGTCAGTCCGGACGGGCTGTCCTTGTTGCTTTCCAGTGTTCGTGGACGCCCCAGCCTGCTGCAACTCATGCCTCCCGCAGACACTGAAACAGACCCGCAGGCCGCATGGCAGCCGGTACCGGCACCCGAACCGGCACTGGCACTGGCACCTGAACCAGACTGAGATCCTTGCCGACGTTTTTGAAGGCAACTTGCCAGCCCTGTCCGTTCTGGCAACTCTGGACCGCCGCGCCCTGTCGACCTGGTGCAGGCTCTGGTCGACATCGCGACTGTTGCCTTTTGGATAACAGCCTTCTGCGCCACAGCTTTTTTCGACAAAAGACGACGTCCAGCCCATAGCGACGGGAACCTGCACCGGATGGTGCTGTCTGATATCTGACCGCCCCCCTGAGCAAAAGCACAGTCGCAGAACATTATGGCCACACCACCTGCTACCAACCTCCTGTCCGGACAGGCTCCTGGCACCCAGGTGCCGCTACCCGGACCGCCAACCACCCGGCCATCACCAGAGGGCGCCCTCGCCTTTGGCCTGACGCTTACCCCCTCCGCCACCCCGGGCCTGTCAATACAAGGCAGCAGCCATTCTGTATCCCCGCCGGCCCCGCCGGAAAAGCCGGGAGCCATGACCGCCTTGTCCCGCGCCCAGAACCTGCCCGCTCTGGTGCTGGAAACAATAGTCGACTGCCTGCCGCTTGGCGCCCAGTTCCACTGCGCCCAGGTGTGCCGCCACTGGCATGACTGCCTGCCCCTTTCCGAGGTGCGACTGTCCCGGTGGCTGCAAAAAAACGCGCCTTTGTCATGCCTGGCAAATCCGGAACTGGGACAGGCCTTCAAGAATCGCACCCTGCCCTTTCTGCAGGCCGCCAGCAGTCCGGTGGTGCCGGCCCTGGCCTGGCTGCTGCAACAGCAGGAGCTGGCGGACCACAGACTGGCCCACACCTGCCCGCCATCACAACAGCCGCTCCATGCGTCAACTTCTCTTGCGGCCGGGCTGGTGCACTACGGACTGAACCTGGCGCTGATGCAGGCCCGACAGTTCAGCCTGCGTCCGGCTGATATCGATTGTCCGGACAGTCCGGTGTCCGAATTTCATCTCTTCAGCCGTTGCGGCCGCTGGCTGGTGACTACATGCAGTTTTGCAGCAAACACGTCTTCTTTGCTGCGATGCTACGGCTGGGAGCAGGGTGCCTGGCACCGCCAGATCCTGGTCACTGACACCCTCCGGCCTGTCAAAACCTGCAAGTTCACCTCTACGCCACCAGACACGCTGATCAGTGTCCACAGTCTTGATATGCTGGTATGGCGTCGGGCCGCAGGGACCTGTCACTGGCACCCTTGCCCTCTGTACCGCCTGACCTGGCCGTACAATGTCCACCGCCTGTGCCCGATGCACAACGGCGATCTGGTGATAACAGCCCGTAGCGCACAGCCTCAACGCAATTTCCAACTGCTTTTTTTCCTCTACAGCGCGGCAGACAGAAGCTGGAAACCGCCGGTGAAATACGTCTGCGATGGACAGCTGCGCGCTTACACCCATGACTGGCGATCATGCCAGCTGGCACTGAGCCTGAGCACTCAGCGCCAGCGCCCCGGCCATCGCATCAATGAAGTACACATCTGGCGCAAGGGGCTCAACACAGACAGCCCGGAGCAATGGGGCTGTCGCATATCGGTGCTCACTTGTCAGGACGCCGATATAGCCAAACTCAGGTACAGTCCCGGCGGGCAGTATCTGCTGGGCGTGCTGTCCAATGGGCGCACCTGCCTCTGGGAACTGGATGCACAACACCAGCTGCAGGAACGGCTGACCCTGGCCTGCTGTCCCTTGTTGCCGACCCTCAACATCCACAGCCTCACCCTTTTCAACAGTGATGCAACACAGCTGGCACTCCCCTGCTCCCTGGAACACATTCAGCTGTTTTATCGCGACAGCAAGGGCCTCTGGCAGAGGGGAAAACAACTGCAAGCCCCGCCAGCACCAGCGGTTCCACCTGACGAGCAACCTCCTGATGACGCACTCAACAGCCTTCAGCTGTCATCCAGTGGTCGTACTCTGGTGCGAACGACTCTCTGCCGCATGGACATCTGGCACCGTAACCCTGGCGGTCAGTGGCAGCATCTGGTGCAGCGCATCAACGACGAGGATGCACGCTTCGCTCCGGTTGCCTGCGTGACCAATCCCGGTGAGCTGATCTACACCACGGCGCAGGATCCGGAACTCTCCCTGCAGGTGTATGGACCAGACCGCCAGGGACAGCTGGTCAGAAAAGTCTGCATGGCGGTCACATCCCCTGTCGCCAGCCCCGGCGCCGTCACTGCGGACGGCCTGTCCTTGTTGCTGGGCTCCACCGAAGTACCACCGACCCTGCTGCAACTGTCGCTTCCGGCAGACAGTGAGGCCGACAGCCAGACTGCATGGATGGCGGAGCCTCCACCCGCCCCCAAAGACTGACACCTTTTGGGGTGGGGCTTGCAGCCCACCGGTCGTGACAACATTGAACCGCTGCTCCCCGTTGAGCGGAACCTGCACCTGGTGCCAGTGTCGGATCCCCCGCAGCTGTAATAACGGAGGATCTGGCCGCCATGCACCCACCTTCAAACAGCAGGCTTGCACCCGGATGCCCGTCTGGAGAGCCGACAGCATCTGATGACGCCCCCCGGAGCCGAGGCCGCAGGATGCCGGCCCGCCAGTGCCCGGTCGCACCTGTACCAGAACCGCAGTGGCAGACAGCCCCGCAGCCCGGCACCTGCCGGTTCTGGTCTTGCTCAGGATATTCAGCCACCTGCCCCTTTGCGCCCTGTCCCGGTGCGCCCGGGTGTGCCGCCACTGGCATGACTGTCTACCCGCCCCCGAGGTGCGCCTGTCCCGGTGGCTGCGCCAACACGCGCCCTTGTCGTGCCTGGCCGCTGCCAACCCGGGACAGCGTAGCAACCACCGCAGCCTGTCCTTTCTTCAGGCCGCAAGAAGTCCGCTTGTGCCCGCGCTCATGCACCTGCATCAGCAGCAGCCACCTCCCCGTTCGCAAGGCGGCAGGATGCAGGAGCCAGCCCCCCGCCAGCCGCAGGCCCGCAGCTGCTGCCGGCATTGCTGCACTACGGCCTGAACCGGCATTTCACCGAGGCCAGCCAGCTGACACTGACTCCCCTGCCCCTTGACTGGCCAGACCAGGACAGGGTGCTGGATTGTATTTTCAGTCCCTGCAGTCACTGGCTGGCCTTGTTGTACACATCCGGGCCTGCCGCCCCCTGGTCGGTACGACTCTACGGCTGGAAGCAGAGCCTCTGGCAAGAGTGCCCACTGGTCCCTGCCATGGCAGAACCTGTCAAACTCATCTGCTTCGCCTGAAACCGGAAGAGGCCCGCAGCCGACCGCAAGCCTGCTTGCTGTCACCTGGAGAACTCGTCTGTACAACGGTAGAAACCCCCCATATGTCCCTGTGGATTCATGGGCCAGACAGCCAGGGACAGCTCGTGCAAAAAACCTGCATGACTGTCGCTGCGCCCACAAACGGCATCCGGGCTGCCAGTCCTGACGGGCTGTCCTTACTGCTGGTCTCTTGCGCAAGACCACCAGAGCTACTGCAGCTGGCTCCCCGGGCTGCGGAGGACCGCCATAGCCAGCGACCAGAGCCTCGCTGAAAAAGCAGGGCCATTTTTTGGGTGCGGTGTTCCGACAGCACCAGCCAGCGGGTTGATACCGACGCAAGGTCGCAGGGCAGTGTCTGGCTTCCAGCACCCCACGGGCGCGCACCGGCTGTCAGACATCCCGTCACAACAAGCCGTGCAACTGGCACCAAATCTGGCGCAGCTTTCCAGCCTTTTGACGTCAGCGACACGCACTATTTACCGGGATGCCGTTCCCGTGTCTGGCCACGCGTTCGCTGATACCGACAGCAGTTGCGGTGACCGGGCAACAGATTATCTGCAAGGCTGCGGGAACCTGGTGCCCGGCGCGTGATCCAAGAAATCTGATACCGAACAAAAGGAGTACCGCCATGGCCATGCCACCGTACGATTCTCGCAGCCGTCCCCCTCCAGCCAAACGCGCAGCGCCCATGCTGGTCGGGACGCCTCCCACCCACCAATGTCATACGGCTTTTGGCCGCCCGCTGGCTCTCATTCCCGATGAGGAGCTGGCTGGCGTCCCGCACAGCGCGCAGCAGCCAGGCTCCAGCCAGTCTTCGGCACTGGCGCCCACCCCGACACGCCCGATTGGCTGCATCCAGACCCTGGCCGATGACATGCTCAGTCAACTGCTGGCCTGCCTGTCATTCGCCACACATAGCCAGTGCGCGCAGGTGTGCCAGCAGTGGCATAGCTGCCTGCCCGCCACCCGGGAACGGCTCGCCCATGCCCTGGCACAAAAAGCGACGGGGCCAGCAGAGCCCCATCAGTCCATGGCCGCCGCTGGCAGCAGTCACACACGCAGCCGGCAATCGGCCGGGCAGGACACCCTGTCGCAACGCGACCTCCAGCATCTGGAGCTGCTGCGCCTGCAAAAGCTGCTGCAACAGAAAAGACGCGAGCCAGCAGACAACGCGCACAATGCGTATCAACAGCTGCGGGTCGTGCACCGACTGCTGTCGGAACTGGAGCGCTACACCGCAAACCATGTACGTCAGCAAGCCATGGACACCAGACCACTGATTCAGCTGCCGCCGGTCCTGACTCCCATCCCGACATACAATCTCATCTCACAGGCCCACAGTTCCTGCGGTCGCTGGCTGGCAACCCGGGAGCAGGCGTCAGAAGCCGGCAAGGCCCTGTTGCACATCTATGGCTGGAACTGTGCGGGCGGCCAGGAAGAAGTGCTGGCGCCAACGCCAGAGGACGCTGTCTCACACTGCACCTTCAGCGATACTGAACCGGACACCCTGTTCAGTGCCCATCAACATCGTATTCTCGTCTGGCGGCGCGCCGCGCAAACCGGAGCCTGGGAGAGTACACAGCTGCACGTACTTCCAGAGCACTACCTTGTCTGGTATGTCGACGCCATGAATAACGGTGATCTGGTGGCCGTCTGCGACAAACCAGAAAGCCGGGACAGATATACAACGCAATTGTTGTTTTTTTGCTTTCTGGGAAGAGAGCGCGGCTGGCAGCAGCCGGAATGCCAGGTCTATAAAAACACATGCGGCTTGACTCACCGTTTCAGACCCCTGGCTGTGAGTCGTCAGGCAGGCTTGTTGGCACTGGGCTTGTACCATTCTGCCCGCACCGCCGACCACAGCCACCGCAATGGACTCCATATCTGGCACAGGAAACCCGGTGTTGGCCAGGGATCACAGTGGCAATGCGAGTTATCCGTCTTCAATGACAAGCAGCCCCGTCTCGACCAGATGCACTACAGCCCGGACGGCCGCCTGCTGCTGACCCTGTTTGCTGACGGGAACATCTGGCTGTTGGCACAGGATGCGCAGCACCGTCCGCACAGGCAGCTGATGCTTGGCTGTGACATCACCCCGCACGACCGGCATCTGGCATCACTCGCTGATTTTCGCAAGGACGGCCAACAACTGGCACAGATTATCGCGCCGGAGACTATTCAAATCTGCGACAAAGACGAGCGGGGGATCTGGATATATGGCCAGGTCCTGAGAAACTCCTACGAACTGGATGACCCCTCTGACGAGTGCCTGTCCTGCGTACGGCTGTCCAGCAGCGGCCGCACCCTGGTATGCGGCTCCCGACACCGCGTGACCATCTGGCAACATGAGCATCCCGCTGGCTGGCAAAGAGTTGTGGAGCGCAGGAATCGCCGTGCCAGCCTCTTTCCACCACAAATTGCCTTTCTGGGACGGGGCGCGAACGAGGAGGTCGCCTCGACGGCGGAGGATCCGGTCCTGTCGCTGTGGATTCATGGACCCGACAGCCAGGGGCGGCTGGTCAGGAAAGACAGCCTGCGCATCAACACCCCGCTCAAGGACTGCAATGCCAGCGCAGCTGACGGTCGCTCCCTGCTGTTCGCCGCACGCAGAGGGCCTGGTTTTCTGATGCAACTGTGTTCATCGACAGCACAGCGGTGTGAAACAAGAATCAGTATCAAGGCAGAGCCCCTCTGAAGGTCAGGAGGCCAGATGCCCGGAGCACAGGGGTTCTGACGTCTGATGGTGCCGGCGCCACGCCTGCTGCAGGCTTGCCGGATGTTCGTGGAACTTGTCGCAACGCACGGGGTCCAACCTCAGGCAAATGCAACCCGTACAGACTCACACGCACGAAACACGAAAGGAGCACTTTCATGAACATACCCCCCTCCGCCCCCATTTTCCTGGAAATTCCTGCCAAAAGAAGGACGCCACCAGCGCCAGATTCACCTGACGCCGGGCAGGATTGCGCCGTTTTTGCCCGCCGCCTGGCGACAACCTCTGCCGGGTGCCTGCGCCTCTCTCTGGGCGACCAGCAGCAGGCTGCATCCGTACAACCTGGAGCCTCCCGGCAATGGTTGGGGCGCGTGGATTCCTGCATCCAGACACTACCCAACGAGATGCTGAGTCTGCTGTTGGCCAGGATGCCACTTGCCGAGCATGACTTCTGTGAACATGTATGCCAGCGCTGGTATCACTGCCTTCCCGCCACCCGGGAACGATTGGGCCATGCACTGGGGCAAACATCCCCGGCGCCAGGAGAGCCGGAGACACACAGGAGTGCCGATGAAAGCCTGCAGATGGAAACGAGCCAGTCGGCTGGGGAAGTGGCTGATGAAGAGGTCCTGACACCACGAGCGCGACAGCACCGGGCATTGCTCAACCAGCAAACGCTGCTGCAACAAAAGCGACTCAGTCTCCTGGACAACGCGCAGAGCACTGAGCACAAAATGCAGATGTACCGACTGCTGACTGAACTGGAACACTACGCACACAACCTGGTGTACCAGCCAGGTACGGAAGCCAGGCCACTACTGCAAAACCCTGTGGCCATCACTCCCGTCCTTGCCTACAGAATCGGCCCACATGCCCTGAGTCCATGTGGTCGCTGGCTGGCCGTCGGGCACTACAGCAGCCCGGACAGCCTGGCGAGGTTGCGCATCTACGGCTGGAACTGCACGGGGGGGCAGGAACAAACCCTGGTGCCAGCACCAGACAAGCCCTTTACTGCCTCTCTTGCCTTCAGTCGTACCGAGTCCGACACGCTTTTTGGTGCCGAGGACCGTAACGTCTGCATCTGGCGCAGAGCCACGCACACCGGCGACTGGAACCGCACACAGCTACACGAACTGCAGTCCCCCTGGAACATCTGGTATGTCAACGCCATGAACAACGGTGATCTGGTCGCCATAGGCGCACGAGAAGAAATCGCCGACAGGAGGAGCAATCAACTGCTGTTTTTCCGCTATCAGGGAGCCGGACTGGGCTGGCGGCAACCGGAATCCCATTTTTACGACAGTACGTCAAACTGGACGCGGCTGACCACACCACTGGCAGTGAGTCGCCCGACAGGCCAGCTGGCGCTGGGCTTGCACAAGCCCATCACCGGCTTCTACTTTGATTGCAGGAATCGGCCTCAAATCCATATCTGGCACAGGACGCCCGATGCGGGGAGAGCATCACAGTGGAAATGCCAGGAATCCGTTCTCGACCATCGGGACAGCTGTATAGATCAAATAAGCTACAGCCCGGACGGCCAGCATCTGCTGGTCTTGTTTGGCAATAAAGATCTCTGGCTACTGGCTCAGGATGAACAGCACAGCTTGCACAAGCTGCTGGCTCTTCGCTGTAACGCCAGTCCCTACGGGCAACACCTGGAGTCAGTCGCCTGTTTCGCACAAGAGGGGACAAAACTGGCAGTGCCTGCCTGCCCGCGCGAGATCCAGGTCTGTGAAAGAGATGAAGATGGCAGCTGGAAATGCACAGGCTCCCTGAAAACGCCGCTTGAGGCGGGTACTCTTGAGGGCGAAAAGCTGTCCTGCATACGCCTGTCGGGAAGCGGCCGCATCCTGGCATCGGCTTCCAATAACCGCGTGAGCATCTGGCACCATGACGACGCCAATCGCTGGCACAGGGTTGTAGAACGCAAGAACCACGACTACAGCGTCTTTCCACCCGCCATCGCCATTCTGGGACAGGATGCGGGCGAGGAGGTAGCCTCAACGGCTGAAGATCCGCTGTTGTCCCTGTGCATTCATGGCCTGGACAGTCAGGGACAGCTCGTCCAGAAAGACGCCATGCTCACCGACACCCCTCTCAAAGGCTGGGGTGCCAGCGCGCCTGACGGACGATCCCTGCTGTTTGCCGCCGATAAAGGGCCTGGATTCCTGATGCAACTGGGATCATCGAGCCAACAGCGGCGGGAGGAACGGGAAAGCTGCGAAGCTGCGGCCTCCTGACAGACAAGACGTCCAACACTGGGGCAAGCAGCATGCCTGTCCCCACCCTGATGAGTACGCGGCTATGGCGATGGCACCCGACCCTGCCCAGGTATCACAGCCTTCCGGCGCAGCACCGAACCTGCCACCACAGCCGCCTCCCCTTGCACCAGACAGTCCGACAGCCTTTGGACGCCACCTGACCCCCGTCGCGGCTGAAACCCGTCCGCCAGAACAGCAGGCCTGCCAGCCATCAGCAACAGCCGTAGTGCCACGGCCAGCATCACCGGTTCTTCCGGTCAGGGACCTTATCGAGACATTGCCCACCGAGTTGCTGCACCTGATATTCAGGTATCTGCCGCTCTCGACCCAGAAGACCTGTGCGCTGGTGTGTCGATACTGGTATGTCAACCTGCCTCCTGCGCACACACAGGTAAGCGACTGGTGGCAGCAACGCTCCCCCGCCCAACGATGGCGCAGTCAGCATCTGGCCGCCGGCTACAGCAGCCGCACCCGCGCTCTGCTGCAAGCCGTCAGACACCCCCTGCTCCCCATGCTGGACACCCGGCACCAGGAAGTGCTGTCCAGCAAGATCTTCTCCCTTATGACAGGGAGGAGGAAAGCAGCCTGAATCTGCGGACACTCTCTTCTTTTCGCAGTGATGGCAACCAATTGGCAGTCGCGGTTGCCCTGCACCAGATTCACATCTGCAACAGGGAAGAAGATGGCAGCTGGACATGCGGCGCACGGGTGGAAGTAGCGCCGGCGGTCGCTGACATGGCTGCGGAAAGGCTGGCGGGCGTCCTGCTGTCTTCGAGCGGGCGCACGCTGGTATGGCGTTCCAGCCAGCGACTGATCATCTGGCACAGTGACGGCGCAGGCGACTGACGCTGGCGAGAGGAAACGGGACAGAAGGCACTGCCCCGCCGCCAGCCTGTGTGGCGGGAACGGGCGAGGCCATAGCCAGCAAGCTATCGAATCCGCACTTGTGCCTGTGGATTCACCGGCCGGACAGCCAGGGGCGTGTGGTCCGAACAGCCTGTATAGCCGTGGAAAGGCCTTTGATAGCCAACAACGCCAGCAGTCCGGACGGGCTTTCCCTGCTGTGTGCCGGGGCACAAGGGCCTGCGGTCTTGCAGCAGCTGGGCAAGCCGGCGGGGCAGCTGTCGACCAGACTGGCTTCCCCTGCACAGGTTCGC
>MPMQ01000087.1 GCA_002238585.1 Kistimonas sp. bin40
AGCCATTCGGGATAGACTTCTGCGAGCCCTTGCTGGGTCTCTTCAAACAGCTGCTCGAGGGGGACTTTTTCGCCCAGCAGCCCCTCCAGAAAGGTGTTACAGCTTTGCTCGATGAAATGCGCCAGATCCGCCACAGACTGCGTTTTTTTGTAGTGGTAATCAGGGTCGCAGGCCCGATGCAGTCGCATGTAGTGCAGCAAACCGCCGAGAATATTCTGGGCTACAGCGTTGACGAAGGAAGCCCGCTGACCGTAGTCGGGTATCATGAATTCGGCATCACAGGACGCCACATAGATGTGAAGGAAAAGATAAAACTCCAGGTCTCCCAGATCACGCAGCCCGGACCAGCCCCAGTCCGATTGAGCGGTGGCTTGTGTGTTCCACAGGTGCAAAGTGCCAGGATAGCCTTCGCCAGGCCGGAAAAATTCGCTCAGCAGCAACTGGGGCCGTGAGGCTTCGCTCTCGTAAAAGTGATGGTAAAGACAAATCGTCGAGGTGTGTACAGCGCCCAGACTGCTCCAGACACCCAGGTCGTGGAAGGCGCGCAGCAGCCCCTGGCTGGCTTGTTCAAAGCCCCCCTGGGTATCGGGCTTCCAGGCTAGCGTGTCATAGCTGTCGTCTTCGGTTGTAAAACTGAATGCCAGTGCGTACGCGATACCCTGGAGGTGATAGATTTTCAGCGTATCGGGAAACTGGTGTCGGTTTACTGGCAAGGCGTCGAGCCTCACCAGCTGTATTCCCCCGGATCTGGGAATTTCGCTGTGCCAGCCCAGATCCTTGTGCTTGTTTGCAAAATTTTGCACGGCCCGTTCGGCAGTGAAACTGTCCAGGCTCTCACCTTGTCGTTGAAACTTCATATGAAGACAGCCGTCTTCTTCTGTGCGCACCAGCGTGCGCCCGCCCCGCAGTTTCCAGGTGCCAGTCGGGGTGATTACGTCAAGCTGTCCTTGAGTGATCGCCCGTTGCAGTGCCTTGGCTTCGCTCAGCATCTGCTGGTGCAATTGCAGACCGAGCGCCGCATTACGTGGCTGGAAATGATCACAGAACATCAGCTTCCGGGCGACCTGGCCTGGCAGCCAGGCGGCCCGGTTGGTGCAGTGCATTTGCTGGATCGGGTCCAGCAGCGCCTGGGGGGCGATTCTGAAAGGCGGCGCATTGAAAACCTCGCCCAGCCCGGCGGTACCACCGTTGAGCCATATCCGCTGCTTGTATGACTGTGGCAGCTGATCCTGGCAGCCTGCGAGCAGCAAGGCCCAGGGCTGCGTATGGTCCTCTGGTTGTGGTTGGGGACGCCTGCGCACATTTGAGCTTGTGTCGTCCAACAGAGCTGTCATTCTGGCGGCATGGACCCGGTAGGAAGGCTTGCCGAGCCGGATGTCCAGTGGCAAGTAGAGGCTGGGCTCACAGAGGGCGTCCCTCCACTGCGGATGTTGCTCTCTGATGAACCAGGGTATTGCACCACAGTCTGCCCTTGCAGGGTTCTGTGCAACGTATTGGCAGCATAGTGCTTCGGTGCGTTCATGGTCCGGGAGGTAGTTCAGCCACTTTTCTTGCTGTGTCAGTGTGTCCCACAGATTCCACTGGATGAAAACGGCTGAGGCTGGGGTGCCCCTCCTCCAGGTGACACTATTGCCTGAAGAGTTCTCCAGTGCCAGGCGGAGTCGTGTTTCATTTAACAGCGGTTTGGGAATAGCCCCGATGTGAGGGGCTTGTCGGTGCGCTACGGCTTTGTCCACCCGGTCAGCGGTTCTGTCGCTGTCGTCCATGTATTGCAGAGCCGTGCCTGAGACTGTCAGTGCCAGGTCACAGAGTTTTTGGTAGTCGCATTCGTCTACCATGCCCTTCACCAATTGGAGTAAATCGACATGGCGTTGCACAGCGGCTGCACAGACTTCAATCCTGTCCTGGCCTGTCAGCTTCGGCAGAATCCTTGCCAGGCTGCGGGGACGCCACTTGATAACATCTTGTGGTGGAGCCAGGGACAGTGCCAGGTCCAGATCTACATTGGCGATCCACTGCAGTAGCAAATCGCGTTTTCCTTTTTGCATATCTTCCAGAAGCGGAGCAAGCACGGCTTGTGTTCTGACTTCCTTGGGTGCACTGCTGAAAGAATAAGGCAAATCGCGTATCAATCGGGTTGCCAGAGCAGGAGTGGCCATCAGCTTGTCGCGCAGTTCATAGGGAAGACTACCGAAAAGGAAGCTTATCAGTTGCGGTTTATCGTGCAGAAGGGATGTGCTCAGCGTCTCTGGACTGATTTGAACCATGGCAGCCTTATCCTGCAAGGGGACATGGCGGCTTATCATGTAAAGTACCAGGTCGAGATCGTCTACTGGGGTGTCGGTGCACAGGTGGCCCAGCAGGCGTTGATTGAGTTCCTCGGCGTGTATGCCCTCGGCTCCAAACAGGCTGGCGGGCCCCGTGGCAGCACGCCTGTGGGCTTCTTGTCGAATAGCCTGGGCTGGGCTGGGCTGGTCGTCACCGGTGCCCGGCGAGTGATGGCCAGGGTCGCACGCCGGTGCGAGCGAAATGGCCATGGGTTCGGTGGGATGGATCTGTCGCTCTGCCAGCAGCGGGCCAGGCAGCCGGGTCGACTGTCTTACAGGTTCTGCGGGCAGCTCCCGGGTTTGCTGCGGTGGCCGTTTGGCGGGAGGAGACGTACGGGTTCCGGAAACCGGAAAAGATGTTGGGTTCATGGTGCTACATCCTCTGTTGCGTGTGCCTGTCCGTGGCAGGACGATCCGCCGCCCTCTCTTTCTTTGACTCCAGGCGGTGTCGCAAGTTCGCCAAAGGGGGATACAAGGGATGCCGCTACGACTCCATGGGTTGCGGCTCTGGCGCTTCGCTCAGCCGGTCTGCCAGCCCGGCGGCCAGTACGTAGAGACCGCGCATCAGGAAAAACAAGGGCAGCTTGCCGTTGTCGGTGCCCAGGCTTTCGCCTGCGGCTTCGGTGTAGTCATCGTGCCGTCCATGACCGTAACGAACGTTCTGCCGGGGGTGGCCCGGGTAGAGTTGGGCGCAGGGCCGCCCCTCTTTGTGCAGGTGTTCAGCAAAGCAGTCGCTGTTCTCTTTTTGTCTGGCGCTCCAGTAGATGATTTCCTCGGCAGTCCGGCGTAGCCATTCGGGATAGACTTCTGCAAGCCCTTGCCAGGTCGCCGCAAACAGCTCCCGGAACCGGACGCCCTTGCCCAGCAGTCCCGCGAGCAAGGCGTCACAGCCGTGCTCGATGAACTTTGCCAGCTGCGCCACGGACCGGGTGTTCTGGTAGTGGTAATCAGGGTCAGTAGCGCGATGCAGGCGCATGTAATGCAGCAGGCCGCCGAAAATATTCTGGGCTATAGCGTTGACGAACGAAGCGCGTTGGCCATAGTCGGGGGGAATCCATGCGGCATCAACCGAAGCCACATAGGTGTCAATAAAGCCATAGAATTCCAGATCACCCAGGTCGCGCAGGCCGGTCCAGCCCCAGTCTGATTGATCAGTGGCTTGTGTATTCCACAGGTGCAAGGTACCGGGATAACCTCTTCCCGGCCGGAAAAATTCGTTCAGCAGCAGCTCAGGCCGGGCGCCTTCTATCTCGTAATAGTGATGGTAAAGGCGAATCGTCGAGCTGTGCACCGCGCCCAGACTGCTCCAGACCCCCAGATCATGGAAGGCGCGCAGCAGCCCGTGTCTGGCTTGCCTGAAGCCGCCCAGGTCGTCGGCTTGCCAGGCCAGGGTGTCGTAGCTGTTGTCTGTGGTGGTGAACAGGAATGCCAGCGCATACTGGCGGCCCTGATGCTCCCACATCTGCGGGGCATCGGGGAAATCCTGTTCCTGTATCTGTGGTGCATCAAGCGGCACCAGTCGCATTCCTTCAGGCCGGGGGATCTCACTGTGCCAGTCCAGATCGGCGTGGTTGCGTGCAAAGTTTTGCACGGCCTGTTCGGCGGCGAAACTGTCCAGGCACTCGCCTTGTCGCTGAAGTTTCATGTGAAGACAGCCGTCTGTTGTGCTGCGTACCAGGGTGCGTGCTCCCCGTCGTTCCCAGGTGCCGACCGGGATCATGACGTCAAGCTGTCCGTTGTTGAGCGCGCATCGCAGTGTCCGGCCCGCGTGCGCCATCTGCTGATGCAACAGCAGTCCGCGCGCCGCATTGCGTGGCCGGAAATGGTCACAGAACATCAGCTTTTGAGCGACCTGGCCTGGCAGCCAGGCGGCGCGGTTGGTGCAGTGTTGTTCCTGGACCGGATCCAGCAATGCCTGGGGGATAATTCTGAACGCGGGTGCCTGGAATGCCTGGGCCAGCCCGGCAGTGCCACCCTTGTCCCAGATCAGCTTCTTGTATCTGTGCGGCAGCTGAGCCCAGTGGCCGGCGAGCAGGAGAGCCCAGGGCTGCATGCTGTCTGCTGGTTGCTGTGGGGCACAGGCACGCACCGCCGCTCTGGTTTTGTCAGGCAGTGCTGTGATCCTGGCGGCATGAACCCGATTGCAAGACGACCTGGGCTGGGCGCGCAGTGGCAGGTAGAGGCCGGGCTCATAAAAGCCGTTGTGCCACTCGGGGTGCTGCGCTTTGATGGCAGCGGGTATCTCGTAATAATGTGCCCGTGCCGGATTCTGGGCAATGTACAGGGAGCACAGCTCTTCGCTGCGTTCAGAGCACGGGAGGTAGGCCAACCACTTTTCTTTTGTTATCAGCTGGTCCCACAGGTTCCATTGGATGAAAAAGGCCGGGGTCTGGGTGTTGGTATCTGTGATGAAATCTTCACCCTGGAAGTTGTCCAGTGCCAGGCGGAGTCGTGTTTCAGTGAAAAGTGGCTGGGGAATAGCCGTGAGGAAAGGTGCCTGCCTGTGCGCCAGGGCCTTGTCCACCCGTTCAGCAGTTCGGTCGCTGTCGCTCATGTATTCCAGTGCCCTGCCTGAGATGGACAGTGCCATGTCGCAGAGTTTTTGATATTCACCGTCGTTGAGAACGTCTTGCAGGGGTTCAAGCCAGTCGAATGCTTGCTGCTGCATGGCCTGGAGGCAGAGCGTGAATCTCTCCTCGGGCGTCACCAGCGGCACAACTTCCAGCAGGCTGCCGGGGTGAACCCTGACGACATCCCGGACTGGCGCGAGAGCCAGTGCCAGGTTCAGATCTTCAGCTGTGATGCAACTGAGCAGGATGTCGCGTTGCTCTGTTTGCATGCTGGCCATCAATGGCGCCAACAGGGCTTGTGTTTTTATCTCCTGAGGTGCATGGAAAAACCAGTCAGGACGAAAACGAATCACCTGCCTTGCCAGGGTTGTATTGAGCATGAGGTGGTGGAGAAGCTTGTCGGAACAAACGCCGGGCAGCAGATATATCAGCTGCGGTCTTTCCTGCACGATGGCGGCACTCAGCGCTTCCGGACTGACTTGAGAGATTTCAGGCTGTTTCCAAAGCGGGAAATGGCGGCTGATCATGTGAAGTAGCAGTGCGCAGTCGGTGACAGGGGTATTGGTGCCCAGCTGCCCCAGCATGCGTTGATTGAGCAGTTCTGTGCACAGGCAGCTGTCTGAAAACTGGCTTTCGGGGAGAGCTGCTGCACGCCAGATGGCGGTTCTTGTGATGGCAGCCGTGGGCGTTTCTTCTTGCTGCGGGTCGGTGAGGAGCAGCCGCTGTTCGCTGTCTGATGTGGGTGTCAGCAGGGATTCCATGTTGCGGGGCGCGACAGCACGGCTGCACAGGGGCCGCTGGCTGTCTGGGTGGTGCACCAGCGGGGGCTGCACACCAACGAGCGCGGCCATCTGTGTTGGTAGCAGCATTGTGCTCGCCACGGGACCGGGATCTTGTGTCGAAGTCGTTGCAAGGCCAGTGGGGCAAGATGGCGTCACGTGCATGGAACAACAACCTTTCTATTCCTGTGTTCTCTTTTCAGGCCGCCTCCACAGCAGCACCCTGTGCGGCTCTGAGAGAGCCACACAAGGTGTGACCGTTCTTGCCACATGAAGTTCACGAGGGTGCTGATCTTGATACCTGTGCAACAGTTGCTATGTTTCCATAGGCGATGTCTCGTCTGGCGCGGCCAGTGAGTCGGCCAGCCCGGCGGCCATGACATAGAGACCGCGCACCAGGTAGAGCAGGGGAAGCTTGCTGTTGTTGGCTCCCAGGTTTTCACCACCGGCTTCGGTGAAGTGTTTTCCGTAAGGGGTGTCCTGCCAGGGGTGGCCCGGGTACAGCGCGGCCGAGGGGCGACCGTCTTTCAGGTGATCGGCAAAGCAGTCATTGCTTGCACTTTGGTCGGCGCTCCAATAAATGATTTCCCTGGCGGTTTTGTGCAGCCATTCGGGATAGACAGCTGCAAGTCCTTCGCTTGTCTGGGCAAACAGATCTTTGAACCGGACCTGATCGCGACCACCCAGCAGGCCCTTGAGCAGAGCGTCACAGGCTTGCTCAACGAACTGCTCCATATCGGCGACAGCCTCCGGTTTCTGGTAGTGGTAATCCGGATTTGCAGTGCGGTGCAGGCGCATGTAGTGCAGCAGGCCGCCGAGAATGTTCTGGGCTATGGCGTTGACGAAAGAAGCGCGCTGGCTGTAGTCGGGTACCAGCATCCGGGCATCAATTGATTTGACGTAGGTGTCTATGAAGGGGTAGCACTCATGATCGCCCAGATCGCCCAGATCGCCCAGATCGCCCAGATCGCGCATCCCGGACTGGCCCCAGTCTGACTGCTGGGTGGCTTGTGTATTCCACCGATGCAGGGAACCGGGGTAGAGCTGCCCGGGCTGAAAACAGGTGCTCAGCAGCAGCTCAGGGCGCGATGCGCCTTTGATATCAAGAAAGTGGTGGAAAAGACGGATGGCGGAGGTGTGTGCCGCACCGAGACTGCTCCAGAGACCCAGGTCGTGAAAGGCGTTCAGCAATCCTTGTCTGGATTTCTGGAAGCCGCCCTCTTCATCCGGCTGAAAGGCCTGGGTGTCGTAGCTCTCGTCTTTGGTCGTGCAACGCAATGCCAGCACACAGTCTTGTCCCTGGTGGCGATGAATTTCCAGTGCGTCAGGAAAATTCTCTGGCGTGACCGGCAGCTGTTCGAGTGGCACCAGCTTGATCCCCCGGGCCTTGGGGATCTCACTGTGCCAGACCAGTTGCTTGTGATGGTCCTGCGCAAAGTCCTGCGTGGCCTGTTCGGCGGCAAACTCCTCCAGACTTTCACCTTGCCTGTGAAACTTCATGTGGACGTAGGCGTTTTCCTCCTGGCGCACCAGGGTGCGTCCCCCGCGCAGTGTCCAGGCAGGGGTGGTAGCACGCACAGCGGCTATCTGGCGAATGGCCTCAGGGGTATCTGGCAGCTTGCCGCAGCTGCCCGGCGGCGGCTCTGCCGATGCCTGTACGAGCCTGGTGGTCGAGGGTTCGGCACGAAGGATCCGCCGCCTGGACTGCGACCATCTTGTTGCCAGTGTCTGGATTTCCATCGGCCCGGTCGAAGATTTCGGCGGGCACTGACGTAATTGTTCAACGACGGAATATGTGTTGTTTCTGATGTCTGAACAAGGGTGCACTGTGCTACGTCCTCTGTTGCGTTTGGCTGTCCCTGGCAGAAAGCGTGCAGCCCTCCCTTGTATGATTACTGATGGGGTGAAAAGTTCACCCCAGGCAAGGTTATCAAGTCGCTATGATGCAGGCGGCTGTTGCGGTTGGGTCAGGCGGTCTGCCAGGCCGGCAGCCAGTACGTAGAGACCACGCACCAGAAAGAACAAGGGCAGCTTGCCGTTGTCGGTGCCCAGGCTTTCGCCTGCGGCTTCGGTGTAGTCATCCTGCTCTCCATCACCGTAACGGATATCCTGCCAGGGGTGGCCCGGGTAGAGTTCGGCGCAGGGGCGGCCATTCTGGTTCAGGTGTCGGGCAAAACCATCGCCATCTTGTGTTTGTCGTGCACTCCAGTAGATGATTTCCCTGGCGGTCTGGTGCAGCCATTCGGGATAGACGTCTGAGAGTCCGGGGCCGGTGCTGGCAAACAGATTCTTGAGCCGGGCATCATCGCCATCACCCAGCAGGCCCGCCAGCAGGGTGTCACAGGCTTGCTCAATGAAGTGTTTCATATCGGCGATCGACTCCGGGGTTTTGTAGTGGTAGTTGGGATTGGCACTGCGCTGCAGCCGCATGTAGTGCAGCAGGCCGCCCAGAATGTTCTGGGCTATGGCGTTGACGAAAGAAGCGCGCTGGCTGTAGTCGGGAATCATCGCCTGGGCATCAAGCGATGTAACGTAGGTGTGTATGAAGGGGTAGAACTCCATATCTCCCAGATCACGCAGCCCGGACCAGCCCCAGTCTGAGCGTTCGGTGGCTTGTGTGTTCCATAGATGCAGGCTGCCGGGGTACAGCTGACCGGGCTGAAAACAGGTGTTCAGCAGCAGCTCAGGGCGCGATGCTGTATCGCTGTCAACAAAGTGGTGGTAGAGACTGATGGTGGAGGTGTGTAAAGCCCCGAGGCTGCTCCAGACACCCAGGTCGTGGAAGGCGCGCAGCAATCCCTGTCTGGCGGGTGTGAAGCTGCCCTGTGCATCCGGCTGAAAGGCTTGGGTGTCGTAGCTTTCGTCCAGGGTTGTGAAACGCAAGGCCAGCGCACAAGCGCGCCCCTGAAGCTGGTGCGTTTCCAGTGCGTCAGAAAAGCTGTCTTGCGTGACCGGCAGCTTGTCGAGCGGCACCAGCCAGATTCCCTCTGGCGTTGGAATCTCACTGTGCCAGCCCAGCTTCTTGTGGGTCCGTGCGAAGTCTTGCGCGGCTTGTTCGGCGGCGAAACTCTTCAGACTTTCGCCGCGCCGCTGAAACTTCATGTGGACGTAGCCGTTTGCTTCCCAGCGAGCCAGGGTGCGCCCCCCTCGCACTTTCCAGGCAGTGGTCGCAGTGGTGCCGGCCGGTGACCAGTACGGCAGTCGCCCGGTTGCCATCGCCAGACGCAGCCAGCGGGTCAGACGGACTATCTGCTGGTGCAAGCCGGCACCGAGCTCGGCATGGACTGGTCGAAATGGCTGACAGAACATGAGTTTTTTGACAACCTGGCCTGGCAGGCAGGTCGCCCTGTAGGTGCACAGCTGTTCCTGCAGGGGATCAAGCAGGGCCTGGGGATCGATTCTGAACGCGGGGGCCTGGAATGCGTCTGCCAGTCCGCAGGCGCCACCGTTACGCCATATCTGGTTCCTGTGTGCGGGGTCGAGCTTCTCCAGAAAGCCTTCGACCAGCAAAGCCCAGGGGGGCATTTGGGATGCGGGAGGAAAATCAAACCATTCATGCACAATGGCACTGCCGTCATCAAGCAGCCTGGTCAGCAAAGCATCATCAAGGCGTTGACGGCGCGTCTCAAGCCTGCGGCTCAGGCTGCGGTAACAGGATGCTTGCCAGAGCCTGTCCACCCACTCCGGGTGCCGCCTGGCAATGGCCTCGGGGACATGGTCGCTATAAGCCTCGGCCGGGTACTGGCGTATATATTCCTCGCACAGCTTGCCTGTGCGTTCAGACTCCGGCAGAAAGCGTAACCAGTCCTTTTTTTGTTTCAGTGTGTTCCACAGATGCCAGTGCGTGAGAAAGTGCGATCTTAGCGAGTCGGGGTAGAAGTAGCGGAAGAGACTGGCATTTTTCAAGGCCAGACCAAGTCGTTTCTGATTCACAAGCCTGGCGGGAATATCCCTTATGTGGGCGGGATGCCTGTGAGCTACGGCGAGGTCCACACGTCTGACCGTGCGTTTGTCTGGAGCAATGTGTTCCAGTGATGACCCCGCCTGGCGTATCAGCAGATCACAGAGTCTTTCATATTCAGCGTCGCTTATGTGAGGCTGTAGCCGGGCAAGAAGCAGAGGATCGGAGGACACCGCTATGGCGCGTAGCTTGGGTGTCTGCTGCGGCGGCGTCAATTTGAACAGCAGATGTGGCGCGACTTTGATCACTTCCTCCGCTGAAGCAAGCGACAAGGCCAGATGCAAGTCTTGATGGGCAATGGGAAGCACCAGAATGTGACGGTCTTCTTGTGGCACATCTGCCAGCAGCGCGGCCAGTGAATCGCGTGTTTTCAGTTCCTGTGGCGCATACAGAAACAGAAAGGGATCGAAGCGAATAAAGTCATATGCGAGCCCGGGCCAGGCCATCAACCGGTGTACCAGTGTTTCCGGGAGGCATTTTGCGGCGGCTTTTCTCATCGGCAAGTTGCGCAGCAACAGGGCCTTTGCCAGCTCTTTATCGCTCACCTGAATCATGCCTGGCAGTTTCTGGAATGCACATTGGTGGGCGATCATATGCAGAAGCAGTTCGCAGTCGTCTACTGGGGCATGGGTGCACAGGTGGCCCAGCATGCGTTGATTGAGCACCTCGGTGTCCATGCCCTGCTCGCCAAACAGGACGGCGGGTCCTGTGGCAGCATGGGTCACGGCTATCTGCTGAATGCTGTGAGCGGCACTGGGCCGGTGGCCAGTCACTCCCGACGGGCCATGGTGTGCGCCGACTGCCCGGGCGATCGAGATGGTCAGGGGGGCGGCAGGACGGACCTGACGCTCTGGCAGTAGCGGGACCGGCAGCCGCGTCTGCATGTCGATTGGTTCAGCTGCCGGTTCCGGAGGGTACTGGTGTGAGGGGCCGGCACCAAGGCATGTAGGGGGGCCAGGATGTGAGCAAGGGTTCATCGCGAGGGGTCTTCTATTGCATGTGACGGGCCCTGGCAGAGTGCGCAGGGCGCTTCCCCCTTGGATTACAGATTGCGTGACAAGTTCACTTCCAACCCCTGCAAGGCAGCCGCTATGAGTCCATAGGCGGTTGTTCCGATTCGCTCAGGCGGTCTGCAAGGCCTGCGGCCAGCACGTAAAGACCACGCACCAGGTAGAACAGGGGGAGCTTGCCGTTTTCGGTGCCCAGGCTTTCGCCTGCGGCTTCGGTGTAGTCATCCTGCTCTCCCTCACCGTAACGGATGTTCTGCCAGGGGTGGCCCGGGTAGAGTTCGGCGCAGGGGCGGCCATCCTGGTTCAGGTGTTGGGCAAAGCCGTCGCCATCTTGTGTTTGTCGTGCACTCCAGTAGATGATTTCCCTGGCGGTCAAAGCGAGCCATTCGGGGTAGACAGTGCTGTCACCGTTGAGCGACTCCGCGAACAGATCCTTGAGTCGGACGCTGTTACCCAGCAAACCATCGAGAAAGGTGTCACAGGCTTGCTCGATGAACTGCGCCAGCTCGGGCACGGCCTTGTTGTTCTTGTAGTGGTAATTGGGGTCTGTGGCGCGATGCAGCCGCATGTAGTGCAGCAAGCCGCCGAACATATTCTGGGCTATAGCATTGACGAATGAAGCGCGCTGCCCGTAGTCGGGTATCATTGCCTGGGCATCAACCGATGTCGTATAGGTGCGGATGAAAGGATAGAACTCCAGATCCCCCAGATCACGCAGCCCGGAGTCCCCCCAATCTGATTGATCGGTGGCGCGTGAATTCCACAGGTGCAAGGTACCCGGGTAGCAGGCGCCAGGCTTGAAAAATTCGCTCAGCAGCAGCTCGGGGCGTGAGTTACCCGTCTCATAAAAGTGGTGGTACAGCGCGATCGTCGAGGTATGTACAGCACCGAGACTGCTCCAGACGCCCAGGTCGTGGAAGGCGCGCAGCAAGCCTTGCCTTGCGCGCTCACAGCCACCCTGCGGCGTATCTGGCTGCCAGGCCAGGGTGTCGTAGCTGTCATCCCTGGTGGTGAACTGGAATGCCAGCGCATAGGGATGCCCCTGATAGTAATGAATTTCCAGCGTGTCGGGGAACTGCTCCGGTGGCACTGGCAGTGCAGCCAGCGGTACCAGTTGTATTCCCTGTGGCTGGGGGATTTCGCTGTGCCAGACCAGTGTGTCCCTTTTGCCCGGCTCCTTGTGAGCCTGCGCAAAGCTTTGCACGGCCTGCTCGGCGGCAAAACTGTCCAGGCTCTCGCCTTGTCGTTGAAACTTCATGTGGAGACAGCCGCCGTCCCTTTGACTCTGCACCAGTGTGCGTCCGCCCTTTTGCGTCCAGGTCCCCGTCGGGGTGATAACCTCAAGGGTGCCGCGCTCGATGTCCCGTTGCAGCTCTTTGCCTTGCTCCACCATTTGCTGATGCAACTGGGCTCCGAGCTGGGCATGGCGCGGCCGGAACGGCTGACAGAACATCAGTTTTTTGGCGACCTCGCCCGGCAGCCAGGTGGCCCGGTTGGTACAGTGGTTTTCCTGGACAGGGTCCAGCAAGGCCTGGGGGGCAATTCTGCAAGCTGGTGCCCCGAAAGCCTCGCCCAAACCGGCAGTGCCACCGTTGCGCCAGATCATCGCTTTGTACCCGGGTGGCAGTTCATTCCAGGCGCCTGCCAGTAGCAGAGCCCATGGCTGTTGGTAGTCGGTGGCCAGCTTCTGGCCCGCGCCCCGCATAGTCGAGGCTGTAGCCTCACATAAAGCAGCCACCCTGGCAGCACGAACCCGGCAGTCAGGTAAAAAGGAGCATTTGTTCAGCGGCGTGTAGAGCCCGGGCTGCCAGAGAGCGTCTTCCCACTCCGGGTGTTGTTTTTTGATGGCAGTGGGTATCGCGTAATCGTGCAGCCTTGCGGGATTCTGGGTAAGGTACTCAAGGCACAGCGCCTCGGTGCGCTCAGCTGGCAGCAGGTAGTTCAGCCATTGTTGTCCTTGTTTGAGCTGATCCCATAGACCCCATTGCGTAAAGAAGGCCGATTCCAGAGACTGTGTCGTGTCGTATTGAGCCCCCGAAGAGTTTTTCAGCGCCAGACGGAGTCGTTCGCCCGTTAACAATGACCGGGGGATGGCTCCGATGACCGGGGCTCTCCATCGCGCCACGGCCCTGTCGACCCGCTCAGCTGTTCGGTCAGAGTCGTCCATGTGTTCCAGAGCCTGCCCCGAACAGGATAGTGCCCAGTCACAGAGTTCTTGATATTCACAGTCGCTCAAAATGTTCTTCAGCGGTTCCAGCAGCTGGCTGTCGTGTCGCACGGCTTCTTTGCACAGCCCCATCCACTCCCGGCGCTCGACTGTTGGCAGAATGTGCAGCAGGCTGCTGGAATGGATCCTGACAATATCTTGTGGCGGCACGAGAGACAGCGCCAGCTCCAGATTGCGCGGTATGATCCCCATCAGGAAGGCGTCGCGTTGATCTTTATGCATGCCGACCATCAT
>MPMQ01000088.1 GCA_002238585.1 Kistimonas sp. bin40
CTTCAACACTTCAACACTTCAACGCTTCAACACTGCAACAAAAGGAGCCTGACGGGAGCCAGGCTTTAAAGAAAACGACACTTCTCGCTCGTCTTCGCAGGGACCAGCTGTAGCGCGATGGGGGGATCCTCGACGCTGCCCAGTAGCAAGGACAGTCCATCCGGGCTGGCGGCATGGTGGCCGTTGATGCTCACTTTGATGGGCATACAGGTTTTCTCGACGAGTCTTCCCCGGCTGTCTGGCCCATAAACCTGCAGTAACACCGCAGGATCTTCTATTGCTGTGCAGACCAGCTCGCCGGGTTGTGACAGGCACAATTGCGGACGGAATTTATGGTCCTCCTGCCTTGTGTGCTGTACGCAATGCAGCCATCCCCTGTCAGGGTCCTGGTGCCAGATGTCCACGCACCAGTGCGTTTTACGTACCAGGATGCGGCCACTTGACGAAAGTTGCACAATGACAAGCCGGTCGTCGGGCTCAGCATCCTCTACAGCGGGTGCTTGCAGTCGCGGTCCGTATTGCCATCGGCCGTTGGCATCGCAGTCAAACAGCTGAACCTGCGACAGGGAGAGGGCGAGTGCCAGTTGTTTTTCATCGCGGCGGAAAACGGCCTGGGATGCCAGCCTTTGTGCCGGTTGGTGCAGGCTCCGGACTATGAGCAGCTGTTCGTGCAGCCGGTATTGTGCATCCAGTGCCCACAGGCAAGCCTGACCATTGGACAGTCCCGTCAGCAGATAATGGCCCGCTGGACTGTAGAGCACGCGATTGAGTGTGGCGTCGTGCCAGGGAAGCACAGACTTCTGACATCCCCATTGATCCCGGGAACTGTTCAGTCCTTTGCGCCAGATGTGTACCTCGTTCAGGATCGCGTTTGAGTCCGGCTCCTGCGTGTTTTGTGCCAGCGCCAGCTGGCACGACTGCGGCTGCGCATCCCAGGAGATGGACACGCGCCAGTCCGGGTCAAAGTCATAGGCGTGGGTCATGATCGTTTCCCAGGCCTTGCCATTTCCCGTGGGGCAGCAAAAAAGCAGGCAAAGCAATGTTCTTTTTTCACCGGGCTTGTGCTCTTTCGGTGGCCAGACATTGCTGGCTATGACGATTTGATCGCCATCGGCCATGGAGCCCAGTTCGTTCACCTTGCACGCCTGCGGCATGCGGCACACAAGATGGCTGTGCCAGGTTTTGCTGTCTTGCGTTTTTTGCCAGGCCAGCACCTTCACACCATGAACACTGAGCAGTGTGTCTGTTGGCATGGCGACGAATTTGAAGCGCTCGACAGGCTCAGTCTCATCAGGGGCCATCAGGCATCTTTGCCAGACGCCTTTGTGCCAGCTGTAGAGTATCAGCTGGCGAGGGGCGTCCGGGTGGAGTTTGTACGAGGTGGCCAGCCAGCGGCTGCAGGGGCTGAAGGCCCGGCCCTTTTTTCCGGGCAAGGCACCGTCTGGCCATTCGAGGGGCTGCGGACACCACTGCAGCCCGGCGGACTGGCTCAGCTGTCGATGCAGGGCAGCCTGCACCAGACCAGACAGCGGGTCACAGGCCGCAGCCGGCCGGGCGTCCTGGCCGGTTCTGGTCGGCCTGCTGTCTTGCTGTTCCTTCAGCAGCTGTGTCAGTGGGTGCAGAAACACACTGTTTTCTGCTTGCAGAAAGGGCAGGGTGCGGCTGCTGAAACCGCGTCCCAGGTCGGCATCGGTCACGCATGGCAGGGACCTGTTTTCTTGCAGCCACCGGGCGACTCGTGTCTGAAGCGCGGGCAGACAGCTGTGCCAGTGGCGGCAGACCCGGGCACACTGGCTCAGGGACTGTGACGGCAGCTGGCTGAATATCTTTCTCAGCACCAGCCTGGGCAGGTTACGGGCGAGAGCTGCTGTGCCTGTGGTGTCCTGATCGTCCAGCAGGGGGCTGGACTCGCCAGGCAGCAACAGGGGGTTGTCTGACGCGCAGGCGCTGGTGACGCAGGGGCGTGCGGTCGGCTGTTGTGTTTCACTTCGCTCACGGGATGCTCCGGGCGGATGTCCGGATCCCGGTTCCCTGTTTGAAAGACGATTGATCATTTTTCGACACTCCGTGCTGCCTGGCAGGTCTGGTAGCTGGAGACACGCACATCGGGTGAAGGTTCCCACGGGCTCCGACTCCTGTCCCGAGGCTGGCCTCTGGTGTCGTCAGGAGCGCAAGCGCGTCAGGAAAGAGTCCTCTAAAGGAGGCTGCATCGATCCTCCTGGCTGGAAGGGGTCAGCTGCAGCACATTCGGCGCATACCGGATGTCGCCCAGCACAAGAGACAGTCCATCCGGGCTGGCGCCGCTTATGGGTTTTGTGACGGGCATGCAAGCTTTTGTGACAAGCTGTCCCCGGCTGTCTGGTCCATAAACGCGCAGAGTCAGCTCTGGATCTTCTATCGTTGCGCAGACCAGCTCGCCGAGTTGTAACAGCCAGTAGCAGGGCAAGAATTCATGGCCTTCCTCCCTCCTGTGCTGGACAAAATGCTGCCAGCCCGCAGCAGGAGCCTGGTGCCAGATGTCCAGGCACCAGGCTGTTTGCCGCACCAGTGTGCGTCCACTGGCCGACAGCTGCAGGGCGATTTGTGCAGTGTCGCCAGGGGCATGAGGGACAGCTGGCGCTTCCAGTAGTGGTCCCTGTTGCCAATGGCCGTCGGGATTGCAGTAAAACAACTGAACCTGCAACGCGGAGCGCGAGAGTGCCAGTTGTTGGCCATCGCTACGGAAAGAGGTCAGGGCCTTGAGCGCGCCTCTCTGCTGGTACGGCCAGTCGGTTATCAGCTGTTCTTGCAGCCGGCATTGTGCATCCAGAGCCCACAGGCAAGCCTGCCCACTGGACAAGGCCCCCAGCAGGTAATGACCGTCTGGACTGTAGAGCATTTGAACCGGCTTGCTGTAGTGCCGGGGGAGTATGCACTTGTGAGCTTCCCATGGCCCGGGGTGGGAGCCTGCGCGCCCTTTGCGCCAGATGTGTACTTCGGTTGTCAGGTTTTCATGGTTTTCGGCCCAGGTGGTGAATGCCAGCGCCAGTTGGCATGACTGCGGGTGTGCAGTCCAGATCGCCGCCATGCCCAGGCTGGGTGTGGCATTGTAAGTCTGGATCCTGGCTGTTTCCCACCCCTTGTCGTCCGGGGTGTGGCGCAAAAGCAGTACACGCAGCACGGCTCTTTCTCGCCGGGTGTTTTCTGCGATGACGATTTGATCGCCGTTGGTCATGGAGAACAATTGTTTCAACGTATAGGGCTGAGCAATATGACAGACAAGAGTGCTGTGCCAGGTGGTGCTGTCTTGCGTTTTTTTCCAGGCCAGCACAGTGGAGCCATGGCCCGTGAGCAGTGTATCGGGTGGGACTGTGGTGAACCTGCAAAACCTGACGGGCTCAACCACATCAGCAATCATCCGGCACCTTTGCCAGACGCCCCTCTCCCAGCGGTAGAGTCTCAGATAGTGGGAGGATTCTTCCCGGAGTTGGCATGCGAAAGCCAACCAGCGGCTGCAGGGACTGAAGCAAAACAACGAGGTTGAAACAACGTCTGGCCAATCGAGGGGGCTGGGACGCATCCTCAGCCGATGTGTCCGGGTCAACTGCCGGTTCAGGCCGAAGTGCACCAGACTGGCGAGCAGGCCAGGGGTGGCGGGCGCATGAGGCGGTTGTTGTAGTGCCGGCCGGATATCGGTCATCCCATGTTCCTGTTCCTGTTCCTGTTCCTGTTCCTGTTCCTGCTGCAGGTGTGTCAGGGCCGGTAGAATCGGGTTTTGTGTGGCTCGAAGAAAGGGACCGACGCGCTCGTTGAAGCCGTGTCCCAGCCCTGGATCTGCCAGACATGACACAGGGGCGTTCTTTTGCAGCCACTGCATGAGACGCACCCTGGGGGCGGGGAGGCAGTCATACCAGTGGCGACATACCCGGGCGCACCGGCACTGGGCACTGGGCGGCAGATAGCTGACTATCTTGTTCAGCACCAGAGCGGGCAGATGCCAGGCAGGACTGCGTGTGTCCATGCGGGCCTGATCTTCGGGCCGGGGAATCTGTGTGCGGGTGAGTGCCACAGAGCTGTCTGATACGACAGCCGCAGCGACACGGCGGTCAGAGGTCCGGCTCTGGCCAGGTGCACCAGGCTGTTGTGTTTGATGTTTCTCACCGGATGGCGCCTTGGTGGCAGGCGGGTGGCTGCGTCCGGGATCGCTGCCTGACAGCTGATGCATCATGGTCCGACAGGTGTTGTTTCAGGGGGTGCAGGACTGGGACAGGGAACCGGGGTGAAGGTTCCCGGCCACGAGAGACTGGCGCCTCCTGTCGGCACCAGAGGGGGCGCGGCAGGAGATCGCCTTCTAAAGAAGACTGCAGTGCCGATTTTCCCTTGTCGGGACCAGCTGCAGCACAATCGGTGCATTCCTGCTATCGAACAGAAAAACAGACAGTCCATCCGGGCTGGTGCTGCCTACGGCTGCGCTGATGGGCATGCAAGCCTTTTTGATGAGCTGTGCCTGATGGGCTGGCCCATAAACCTGCAGCGTCTGCTCTGGATCTGCTGTCGCTGTATAGACCAGCTCGCCGAGTTCTGACAGGCAGCCTTCCGAAGCGAATCTATGCGTTTCCTGCCTTTGATGCTGCAAGAAATGCTGCCATCGGCCCGTAGCGTCCTGGTGCCATATATCCACGCACCACCTGGTTCCTCGCAGCAGTATGCGCCCACTTGCCGCCAGCTGCACAGTGTGAACCTTGTCCTCGGGCGGCGCATGAGGGACCGGTGGTGCTTCCAGCAGGGGGCCATATTGCCAATGGCCGTTGCGATCGCAGTCAAACAGCTGAACCTGCGACAGGGATTGGGCGAGTGCCAGTTGTTTTTCGTCGCGGCGGAAAGAGTACACGGATTCGATTTCGCACTCCGGTTGATACAGACAATCAACTGTCAATTGTTCCTGCAACCGGCATTGTGCATCCAGTTTCCACCAGCAAACCCGGCCATTGAGCAACTGCGCCAGTAGATACTGACCGCCTGGACTGTAGCCTATGTTATGCGGTGCGACCTCATGCCTGGGGATCACAGACTTTTGGCATCCCCATTGCTCCGGGCGGGAACTGTTGAGCCCTTTGCGCCAAATGTGGACTTCGCTGGTCGCCGCGTCAGAGTGCGCAGTCCGGATCCTTGTTGCCAGTGCCAGTTGGCATGACTCCGGCGCCGCGTTCCAGGTGATATCCACGCGCAAGCTCATGTCGAATTCGTAGTCCTGGGTCATTATGCGTTCCCAGGTGTTGCTGTGCCCGGTGTGGCGGCAAAACAGTGCGCGCAGCACTGTCCTTTCTTGCCGTGTATTGACTGCGATGACGATTTGATCTCCATCTCTCATGGAAATCAATCTGTCCACCTCGTATGTCGCAGGACAGCGGCACATAAGAGTGCTGTGCCAGGTTTTTGTGTCTGGTGTCTTGCTCCAGGCCAGAATATTCACACCATGGGCACTGACCAGTGTGTCTGCTGGTATCTGGGTGAACGAGAACAGCCCGACAGGCTCAACCTCCTCAGAGGCCATCGGGCACCTTTGCCAGACGCCCTGCTCCCAGCCGTAGAGTCTCAGATGCCTGGGGGAGTCTGCCCGGAGTTTGCATGACAAAGCCAGCCAGCGACTGCAGGGACTGAAGGTATAGGTGGCGACTTGAGCAGCGTCTGGCCAATCGAGGGGGCTTGGACGCATCCGCAGTTGATGGGCCTGGGTCAATTGCTGGCTCAGACCGTAGTGCACCAGACTGGAAAGCAGGTCACAAGTAGCAGGCGCATGGAGCGGTTGTTGTGATGCCGGCCGGGTATCGGTTAATCCAGGCTCCTGTTCTTGTTGCTGTTTCTGTTCCTGCTGCAGGTGTGTCAGCACCGGTAGAATCGGGTTTTGTGTGGCTCGAAGAAAGGGACCGACGCGCTCGTTGAAGCCGCGTCCCAGTCCTGGATCTGCCAGGCAGGACACAGGGGCGTTTTTTTGCAGCCACTGCATGAGACGCACTTTGGGGCCAGGGAGGCAGTCATACCAGTGGCGACAGACCCGGGCGCACCGGCACTGGGCACCAGGCGGCAGATAGCCGACTATCTTGTTCAGCACCAGGGCGGGCAGGTGCCAGGCAGGACTGCGTATGTCGATGCGGGCCTGATCTTCGGGCCGGGGAAGCTGTGTGCGGATGAGTGCCTCTGGACTGTCTGATACGACAGCTGCTGCGACACGGCGGTCAGAGGCCCGGCACGCGCCAGGTACACTGGGCTGTTGTGTTTGCTGTTTCTCACCGGATGGCGCCTTGGGGGCAGGCGGGTGGCTGCGTCCAGGCTCGCTGCCTGATAGTCGATTCATCATTGTCTGACAGGTGCTGTTTCAGAGAGGTAAGGGCTGGGACACGGAACTGCGGCGAAGGTTCCCGGCCACAAGGGGCTGTCTCCTGCCGGCACCAGAGGGCGCGCGGCAGGAGACAGGCTTCTAAAGAAGACGGCAGCGATGATGTTCCTGCGCCGGGACCAGCTGCAGCAGACTCGGTGGACACCGGATGTCGCCCAGCAACAGAGACAATCCATCCGGGCTGGCGTCGCATATGACTGTGGTGACGGGCATGCAAGCTTTTGTGACGAGCTGTCCCCGATTGTCTGGCCCATAGATACGCAGAGTCAGCTCTGGATTATGTATCGTTGTGCAGACCAGCTCACCGGGTTGTAACAGACTGTAGTACGGCGGGAATCTATGGCCTTCCTCCTTCCTGTGCTGTACAAAATGCTGCCAGCTCGCAGCAGGGGCCTGGTGCCAGATGTCCAGGCTCCAGGCTGTTTGCCGCACCAGTGTGCGTCCACTGGCCGACAGCTGTATGGTGATTTGTGTATTGTCGCCAGGGGCATGGGGGACAGGTGGCGCTTCCAGTAGTGGTCCCGGTTGCCAATGGCCGTTGGGGTCGCAGAAAAACAACTGAACCTGCAACCAGGATCGCAACAGTGCCAGTTGTTTGCTGTCGCGACGGAAAGAGATGAGGAATGAGAGCCTGTGCTCCGGCTGATACAGGTAGTCGGTTATCAGCTGTTCGTGCAGCTGGCATTGTGCATCCAGAGCCCACAGGCAAGCCTGCCCATTGGTCAGCCCCCCCAGCAGGTAGTGGCCGTCTGGACTGTAGACTACCTGATACGGCCTGCTGTCATGCTGGGGGAGTGCGCACTTGTTATATCCCCATTGCCCGGGGGAGGAACCCTCGCGCCCTTTGCGCCAGATGTGTACTTTGTTTGTCAGCGTTTCACAGTCGTGGGTCCGGGTGCTTTTTATCAGCGCCAGTTGGCATGACTGCGGGTGTGCATCCCACGCCATGGTCACGCGGAAGTTCAATGGGACCTTGTAGCTGTAGACCCTGGTTGTCCACCCCTTGCCGTCCTGGAGGGGGCGGCAAAACAGCACACGCAGCATGGTTTCTTCTCGCTGGGTGTTTTCTGCGATGATGATTTGATCGCCGTTGCTCATGGAATACAACGTGCTCACCGTGTATGGCTGAGAAACATGACACACAAGGGTGCTGTGCCAGGTTGTGCTGTCTTGCGTTTTTTGCCAGGCCAGAATCTTGACGCCATGGGCGCTGATCAGTGTATCTGGTGGGGCTTGGGTGAAGATGAAAGAGGTTACGGGCTCAACCACATCAGTGACCATCCGGCACCTTTGCCAGACGCCCTTCTCCCAGCTGTAGAGTCTCAGATGTTGGGAGGATTCTGCCCGGCGTTTGCATATGAAAGCCAACCTGCGGCTGCAGGGACTGAAGTAATACGACGAAATTCCAACAGCGTCTGGCCAATCGAGGGGGCTGGGACGCAGCTCCAGCCGATGCGTCCGGGTTAACTGCTGGTTCAGGCCGTAGTGCACCAGACTGGCGAGAAGGTCAGGGGTAGCAGGCGCATGGGGCGGTTGTTGTGAGTCCTGCCAGGTTTCGGTCAGTTCCTGCTCCTGCTGCAGGTGTGTCAGTGCCGGTAGAGCCGGGTTGTTTGCGGCTTGAAAAAAGGGACCGGTGCGCGCGTTGAAGCCGCGCCCCAGTCCTGGATCTGCCAGGCACGACACCGGGGCGTTTTTTTGCAGCCACTGCATGAGACGCACCCTGGGGGCGGGGAGGCAGTCATACCAGTGGCGACAGACCTGGGCGCACCGGTACTGGTCACCAGGCGGCAGATAGCCGACTATCTTGTTCAGCACCAGGGCGGGCAGGTTCCAGGCAGGACTGCGGATGTCGCTGCGGGCCTGATCTGCGGGCCGGGGAATCTGTATGCTGGTGATTGCCACCGGGTTGACTGATGAGCAGGCGGTGGTGATGCCGGGGCGAGCGGTCTGGCGGCCGGGGCGCGCGGTCGGCTGTTGTGTTTCACTTTGCTCACGGGATGCGCCGGGCGGTGCCGGCGGATGCCCGGGTCCCGGTTCTTCCCTGTGGGAAAGACGATTAATCATTTTTCGCTACTCTGTGCTGCATTGCAGTTGAGACACGCAAACCGGATGCAGGTTCCCGTGCATTCCCGTCCCGAGGCGGGCGTCTGGTGTCGTCAGGAGCGCCAGCGCGACAGGAAAGAGTCCTCTACAGGAGACTGCATCGCCCCTCCTCCCCGGAAGGGGCCAGCTGCAGCACAGTGGGCGCAGTCCGGGTGTAGCCCAGCACAAGAGACAGTCCATCCGGGCTGACGCCGTATATGTCGTTTGTGATGGGCATGTGTGCTTTTCTGACGAGCTGTCCCCGGCTGTCTGGCCCATAAACGCGCAGAGTCTTCTCTGGATCTGCTGTCGTTGTGCAGACCAGCTCACCGGGTTGTAACAGACAGTAGCGCGGCGGGAATCCATGGCCTTCTTCCTTTCTGAACTGTACAAAATGTTGCCAGCTCGCAGCAGGGGCCTGGTGCCAGATGTCGAGGCACCAGGCTGTTTGCCGCACCAGTGTGCGTCCACTGGCCGACAGACTTATGGTGGTTTGCCTGTTGTCGCCAGGGGCATGAGGGACAGGTGGTGCTTCCAGTAGAGGACCCTGTTGCCAATGGCCGTTGGAATCGCAGTAAAACAGCTGAACCTGCCACCAGGATCGCAAGAGTGCCAGTTGTTTGCCGTCGCAACGGAAAGAGGCCCGGGACTCGAGCCTGCACTCCGGCTGATACAGGTAGTCGGTTATCAGCTGTTCGTGCAGCTGGCATTGTGCATCCAGAGCCCACAGGCAAACCTGCCCATTGGACAGAGCCCCCAGCAGGTAATGGCCGTCTGGACTGTGGATCACGTCATGCGGGCTGCTGTCGTGCCGGGGGAGCCGGCTTCTGTGAACTTCCCATTGCCCAAGCTGGGAACCTTCGCGCCCTTTGCGCCAGATGTGTGCTTCGGTGACCCGGTTTTCAGAGTCTTCGATCCAGGTGCTTGTTGTCAGCACCAGTTGGTATGACTGCGGTTGTGCATCCCACGCCATCGCCATGCCCAGGTTGAATGCAACGTCGTAGTTCTGGAACCTCGTTGTTTCCCAACCCTTGCCTCCGGGGTATGGCGGGCGGCAAAACAGCACACGCAGCACGGCTCTTTCTACCCGGGTGTTTGCTGCGACGATGATTTGATCGCCGTCGGTCATGGAGTACAAGTCGCGCACCTCGTATGACGGGGGAATATGACACACAAGCGTGCTGTGCCATGTTGTGCTGTCTTGCGCTTTGTTCCAGGCCAGAACATTGACACCATGGACACTGATCAGTGTATCCGGTGGGACTGAGGTGAAGGTGAAAAACGTGACGGGTTCAACAATATCAGTGACCATCTGGCACCTTTGCCAGACGCCCTGCTCCCAGCCGTAGAGTCTCAGATGGAGGGGGGGTTCTGTCTGGGCTTTGCATAAAAAAACCAGCCAGCGGCTGCAGGGACTGAAGCTATATCGCTTGATTTCAGCAGCAGCGGGCCACTCAAGGGGGCTGGGACGCAGCCTCAGTTGATGGGCCTGGGTCAATTGCCGGTTCAGGCCGTAGTGCACCAGACTGGCGAGAAGGTCAGGGGTAGCAGGCGCAGGGGGCGGTGGTTGTGATGCCTGCCGGCTATCGGTCAGCCCGTGCTCCTGTTCTTGCTCCTGTTCTCGCAGCAGGTGCGTCAGTAGCGGAAGAATCGGGTTTTTTGTGGCCTGAAAAAAGGGGGCGACGCGCGCGTTGAAGCCGCGCCCCAGCCCGGGATCTGCCAGGCATGACACAGGGGCGTTTTTTTGCAGCCACTGCATGAGACGCACCCTGGGGGCGGGGAGGCAGTCATACCAGTGGCGACAGACCCGGGCGCACCGGCACTGGTCACTGGGCGACAGATAGCCGACTATCTTGCTCAGCACCAGAGCGGGCAGGTGCCAGGCAGGACTGCGTGTGTCAATGCGGGCCTGATCTGCGGGCCGGGGAGTCTGTATGCTGGTGAGTGCCACTGGGTTGACTGATGAGCAGGCTGTGGTGATGCCGGGGCGACCGGTCTGGCGGCCGGGGCGCGCGGTCGGCTGTTGTGTTTCACTTTGCTCACGGGATGCGCCGGGCGGTGCCGGCGGATGCCCGGCGCCCGATTCCCGGTTTGAAAGACGATTGATCATTTGTCGATACTCTGTGTTGCCTCGCAGTTGAGACACGCACACCGGGTGCAGGTTCCCATGCATTCCCGTCCCGAGGCGGGCGTCTGGTATCGTCAGGAGCGCCAGCGCGACAGGTTAAAGAGTCTTCTACAGGAAACTGCATCGACCCTCCTGACTGGAAGAGGCCAGCTGCAGCACAGTGGGCGCAGTCCGGGTGTAGCCCAGCACAAGAGACAGTCCATCAGGGCTGACGCCGTATATGTCTTTTGTGATGGGCATGTGTGCTTTTCTGACGAACTGTCCCCGGCTGTCTGGCCCATAAACGCGCAGAGTCTTCTCTGGATCTTGTGTCGTTGTGCAGACCAGCTCACCGGGTTGTAACAGACAGTAGCGCGGCGGGAATCTATGACCTTCCTCCTTCCTGTACTGCACAAAATGTTGCCAGCTCGCAGCAGGGGTCTGGTGCCAGATGTCCAGGCCCCAGGCTGTTTGCCGCACCAGTGTGCGTCCACTGGCCGACAGCTGCATGGTAATTGCCGCATTGTCGCCAGGAACATGAGGGACAGGTGGCGCTTCCAGTAGTGGCCCCTGTTGCCAATGGCCGTTGGAATCGCAGTCAAACAACTGAACTTGGCAGCAGGATCGCGAGAGTGCCAGTTGTTTGCCGTCACGACGGAAAGAGGCCTGCAACTCGAGGCCCCACTCCGGCTGGTACAGGCAGTCGGTTATCAACTGTTCCTGCAGCCGGTATTGTGCATCCAGAGCCCACAGGCAAGCCTGCCCGTTGGACAGAGCCCCCAGCAGGTAATGGCCGTCTGGACTGTGGATCACGTCATTCGGGCTGCTGTCGTGCCGGGGGAGCCGGCTTCTGTGAACTTCCCATTGCCCAAGCTGGGAACCCACGCGCCCTTTGCGCCAGATGTGTGCTTCGGTTACCCGGTTTTCAGAGCCTTCGATCCAGGTGCTTGTTGTCAGCACCAGTTGGTATGACTGCGGTTGTGCATCCCACGCCATCGCCATGCCCAAGCTGCATGCAACGTCGTAGTTCTGGATCCTCGTTGTTTTCCACCCCTTGCCGTCCGGGGTATGGCGGCAAAACAACACACGCAGCACGGCTCTTTCTTTCCGGGTGTTTATTGCGACGATGATTTGATCGCCGTCGGTCATGGAGTACAAGTCGCACACCTTGTATGACTGAGGAATATGGCACACAAGAGTGCTGTGCCAGGTTGTGCTGTCTTGCGTTTTGTTCCAGGCCAGAACATTGACACCATGGACGCTGATCAGTGTATCCGGTGGGACTGTGGTGAAGGTGGAAAACGTGACGGGCCCAACAACATCAGTGACCATCTGGCATCTTTGCCAGACGCCCTGTTCCCAGCCGTAAAGTCTCAGATGGAGGGAAGATGCTGTCTGGGCCTTGCATACAAAAACCAGCCAGCGGCTGCAGGGACTGAAGTGATACGCCTTGATTTCGGCAGCAGCGGGCCAATCAAGGGGGCTGGGACGCAGCCTCAGTTGATGGGCCTGGGTCAATTGTTGGCTCAGGCCGTAGTGCACCAGACTGGCGAGAAGGTCAGGGGTAGCAGGCGCAGGGGGCGGTGGTTGTGATGCCTGCCGGCTATCGGTCAGCCGGTGCTCCTGTTCTTGTTGTTGTTCTTGTTCCTGTTCCTGCTGCAGGTGTGTCAGTAGCGGAAGAATCGGGTTTTTTGTGGCCTGAAAAAAGGGGGCGACGCGCGCGTTGAAGCCGCGCCCCAGCCCAGGATCTGCCAGGCATGACACAGGGGCGTTTTTTTGCAGCCACTGCATGAGACGCACTTTGGGGGCGGGGAGGCAGTCATACCAGTGACGACAGACCCGGGCGCACCGGCACTGGGCACCAGGCGGCAGATAGCCGACTATCTTGTTCAGCACCAGGGCGGGCAGGTGCCAGGCAGGACTGCGTGTGTCGATGCTGGCCTGCTCTTCGGGCCGGGGAATCTGTGTGCTGGTGAGTGCCACCAGGCTGTCTGAGACGACAGCCGCAGCGACTCGCTGGTCAGAGATCCGGCACTGGCCAGGCGCATTGGGCTGTTGTGTTTTCTTTTTCTCACCGGATGCACTCTGGGTGGCTGGCGGGTGGCTGCGTCCAGGCTCGCTGTCTGATAGTCGATTCATCA
>MPMQ01000089.1 GCA_002238585.1 Kistimonas sp. bin40
GTTGGGCCCCGGGGGCACCTGAATAACAGGCACGCCACGCAGGGGCCTTCGCCTGAGTGCTTCCTGTCCCAGGTGTTCACTACTGTGCCCAGACACAGCAGCACCGCTCAAGCCAGCCTGCTCGGCCAACGCCTGCCCCCAGCTTCTGCTGCTGTCCGAGTCGCATAGCCATTCAATGAACCCACGAAACGCCTGATCGTCTTTGGTTCGCAGTATGCTGAGTATCTTCTCCATCTTTTGGACAGTGTTCGACTGTTGCTGAACCTGACTGACTTCGTGGCTCTCCAGAAAGCCACCTTCGTCTGTGCAAAGCCTGTGTTCCATACAGCTGTCCACCAGCAGGTTCCGGCAGAGGGGCGACGCAAGATTCTCAAGAGCTTCCCGATAGGCAGCACACAGGACACCGGCGGGGGATGCCTGTGCAGAGCCACGGCCGGTCACTGGCGGGGAATGAGAAAAACGCTGACTGTGTGTTGGGTTGACGCCTGAAGTATTCATAGGATCCACCTTTCTTGAAACAGAAAATTTTGCGCATGGATGCGCTCCCGGCCGGGGCTTACTTTCTCCGGAACCATACGTATTCGACAGCCAGACAGACGAATGGTTTCACCACGGCATATCTCTATCAAAATCCTGTGTTATCTGAACTGCGTTACGACGGGGGCACGGGCGCAGCAAGTCCACCGCACCACGCCTGCTGGACAGCCGATAGCTGAACAACTCTCAACGACGAAAGAGGAAAGAGGAAAGAGTGGACCGCCTCAGGGTCGACGGACTGGTACACGCAGGTCTGGCAACCGGTCCCGGGGCATCCGTCAGCCTGCTACTGAACAGGAGACGGGCACAGAGGGCCGGACTGCGGCACCAGGGCTCTGTTGTTGCGCAGCCCGACGACATCGGAGCGGGAGGCTGGGTCAGGCGGGTGCCTCGCCATCCCGGCGGAGTTCTTGCTGCGGCCCCCGGCCCCCGAACAGATCAAGCAGAAAACACCCCTGCTGGCGGGGCTCTTGCTGGCGGGGCTCTTGCCGGCGGGGCTCTTGCTGGCGGGGATCAAACGCCATCATGTCCCTTTCATTCAGTCTGGGAAGCACCGGGCGACCCAGCAATCCGGATATTCCCCTGTCAATGACTTCGCCCATCGCTATGCCAATTCCTTCGCCCATCACCATACCAATTCTGCCACCAACCATTGCCAGCCCCATTGCCAGCGCACCGCCAATGAGCAGTCCCACCCATCCCACGTCCAAAAGCGGGTGTTCATCATATTCCGGCGGGATGGAAACCATCAGCTCTATCGCTTTGCCGGCCACAAATAGTCCCGGCAAGGAGCCACAGACCGTGCCACAAAACCATCCTGTCGCAATAGTCGCAATAGAGGTCAACTCTATAACTTGGCGACATAGTATCTTGCATCGCCCCTCTCTTCTGACGGCAGCGTCAGCAGGATCTGCCCCAGAGGCTTCAGCGCCCAACCTGTTGGGCCCCGGGGGCACCTGAATCACAGGCACCTCACCCAGGGCTCTACGCCTGAGCGCTCGCCGTTCCAGGTGTCCGCCACGCTGCCCAGACACAGCAGCACCGCTCAAGCCAGCCTGCTCGGCCAACGCCTGCCCCCAGCTTCTGCTGCTGTCCGAGTCACATAGCCATTCAATGAACCCACGAAACGCCTGATCGTCTTTGGTTCGCAGTATGCTCAGCAGAGTCTCCATTTTTTGGACAGCGTCCGACTGTTGCTGAACCTGACTGACTTCATGACTCTCCAGAAAGCCACCTTCTTCTATGCGAAGTCTGCGTTCCATACAGCTGTCCACCAGCAGGTTCTGGCAGAGGGGCGACGCAAGATTCTCAAGAGCGTCCCGATAGGTAGCACACAGGGCATCGACGGGGGATGCCTGTGCAGAGCCAGAGCCGGTCACTGGCGGGGAATGAGAAAAGCGCTGACTGTGTGTTGGGTTGACGCCTGAAGTATTCATAGGATCCACCTTTCCGTAAATCTGAAGTCTTGCGCACAGATGCGTTCAAGCCCGGGGGGCATACTCCCCTCGGAACCGTACTCCTGGGACAGCCCGGCAGGAAAATGGTTTCAACACGCCATCCCTCTATCAAATGCCTGTGTTATCTGAACTGCGTTACAACGGGGACACAGGCGCAGCAAGTCCACCGCACCCGGCCTGCCAGGACTATTGCCAGGTCCTGCGCCCCCACCAGGGCCCTCATCTCCCAAAAAACTCTGCTCATTGCAGGCCCAGTCTGCCGGAGGATTCAGCCCGTGGGAGAAACCCTGTATCAAAAGGAAGCCCCGGGGCTTCATGACTGGCGGCCAGCCTGCACATCGGATGACCGGAAGGGGTCTTTGAAGGGCATGGACGGTTTCTTGCCCTGCTGTGCGTTCACAGGCCGCCCCACCACGAAACAAGTCGTCAGTTCCCGCCGCCCTCTCGTCCCGGGGCAGGAACCGCAGCGCCAGACTGCTGTCCAAGAAATCCGTCATGCTGCCAGCCTGCCCGCTGCACCAACGCCAGACACCAGGTGACTGACGGCAGCCTGCAACGCAGCAACAACCTTTGCCCATCAACGAGGACTTTCCTATGAACAACCCCGCTCCCGCCATGTCCGGCACAGGCCCGGCACAGAACGCAAGCCAGAGTTCTGCAGCCGCGCAGCTCTCCTGGCCCCGGTCGCACGCAGCCGAGCCGCTCCGGTCGTTCGGGCGGGAGCTGGCCGCTTTGCCTGATGAACTCTTTGATCACCGTCATCTGGCGTACCACTGCGCGTCCCCGGCCTTCACAAGGAACAGATTTGCTTCAACCATTGCTCCCTGGCTGGACCGGTTCGACAGCCATCTGACAAAACGGCTGGAAAATTGCCTTGAGCACGAAGCCTTCTCTTGCCTGGCACGCGCCGCAGTGGGAACACAGCTACGCAGAGCAACAACTCTGCATCTGGAAGAGTGCGAAGCCGTTGCTGAAACAGAAGGGGTGATGGTGCGTGTAGCACCGGAGTGCCACGAACTCCTGACAACACCGCAAGCCGCGCGAACAACTGATGAACTCAACGTAGCGGACACTGACGATACCTGGCCCAAAACTCATCCGGACGCCCGGGCCCGCCTGGCGCCAGACCAGAAACATTGGGTCCGGATGGGTGAAGGCGTCGCCTCGGTATATGCGAAAAATCCGGACGGCGGCTGGTGCACGCCAACCCATCTGCATCACGAAGACCGCGTCTATTCGGCCACATGGAGCCCCAGTGGGCAGCAGCTTTTTACTTTATCGACCAGACAAATCAAAGTCTGGTCCAGGTGCTCGCAAAACCTCTGGAAGGAGGTGCTCACCTCGGCAGTACCCACCCAAAAAGACACACAACCCTTCTGCCACTTCAGCCCTGACTACCGGACTCTCGTGCTGAAAAGCATCTACGACCTGCACGTCTGGTGTCAGAGTGAAGACGGCCGCTGGACGCCGCAAGGCCCCCTGGACAGCCCAGATTCCTGGATGTCCAAGGTCGTTTTCAGCCAGGACAGCTGCACCATGGCAACGCTGTCGTCCAGGAACATGGAATCGCGCAGGTTTTGCTGGATACTTGACCAGGTGTTCATCTGGTCCCGTACCCACCAGGGAGACTGGCAGAGGGAGGGAGTTCTGGCTGAAAACCCTCAGATCTGGTTCACGACAGAGGAGCGCGAGAGGCAGATGACTTTGGCTTTTACTCCTGAAGACTCTTACCTGGTCGCCTTGGCCAATAACCAGGCTCTCCCCGACAAGCTGGTGGTTTCCCAGGATCCGGATGAGCTTGTTACAGAGGGCCTCAGCATCAGAGCACTGGCATTGAACATTCACAGACAGCTGGCTGTGGGTTATACGCTGGCGCTGCCGGATGACGACCCATACAAACCTCCTGTGCGCACTTGCGTTGAGATCTGGAACTTTTCCTGCCAGCCCTGGCAAAGGCAGGCGCGGCTGACCATTGAAAAAGGAAAGTGCGCAGATCACTACCCGCCCTACGCAGATTCAGATGCCGATATAACACCAGCAACTTGTGGTCTGCTCAGCAGCCTGACTTTCAGTCCGGATGGACGTTTTCTGGCAGCAAAGGATATATGCGGGCGCGTACAGGCCTGGTGCCTTGTCCCCCCCGCCGTCTCACCAGCCGATGAGGGGATGCGTGCCATGAGCGAACAGGATGCCAGTCAATAGGGGCACTTGCCTGCCGTGCACCCCGGGACTGCGTTATGAAACCGCCAGTCCCGGCCGCAAAAACGTACTGTCACAACAGCAGCCGGCACCCTGACTGATGCCCGCGCCGCCCTCCTCCTGGCGTTGAAGAAAAAAGACCGCACTCTCAAGAACCCTGGGGCTTGCGCCCATCGGCTGGGCAGTTTTGGGATCAAGCCGTGCCACTGTCGGCCAGTGGCAACGAAATGGGCACAGACGGGCGGCTCAGGTGGGAACCTCGTCACCCTGGCGAGGCTCTTTCCGGTGCGCAACCACCATCGCATCCCCACCATGGGGCACGCTGGTCAACGGTGGGTGATCCAGCCAGCCGGATATTCTCCCGCCAACCCACGCGCCCAACCTGGCACCCTGTATACCAGCCTCCCCTGCCAGGGCAAAGGTACAGAACATCCCCGCCCATAGACCAAAACAACTCAGGAACGGAAGTCTGCAGTTCGAGCCAGGACGCAGCCGAAAAGCCGACAGGCCCATAAGAGCCAGCCCTGGCAAGGAACCACAAACCGTGCCACACACACGTCCGGTCTTGACAGCGGCCGACGCGATGGCTTTCTGATATTGAGTCCGGACTCTCCCCCCCTCTCTTTGCTCCTCAGGGTCAACAAGCTCCCGTTCTCCGGCGGCATCAGCCGGCAAACCCTCCCACGGACAGGGCCGCCAAACTACCGGAATAATACGCTCCCCGATCACCAGCCTGCGCCTTGGTGGTTCCCGCTCCAGATGTCCGCTGCTCTGTTCAGCTACTGTCGTGCCTCTCAAGCCCGCCTGTTCAGCCAGGGCCAACCCCCAGTTCCTGCTCCCAGAGTCGCATAGCCATTCAATGAATCGACGAAACGCCTGATCGTCCCTGGTCTGCAGTACGCTCAGTATCTGCTCCATTTTCTGGATACTGTCGGGCTTCTGGTTAACCTCCATGACTTGATGATCATCCATAAAGCCTCCTTGTTTTTTGTGAAGCCGGCTTTCCATGCGGCGATCCATCAATACGCCCTGACAGAGGGCCGGCGCAAGATTCTCAAGGGCTTCCCGGTAGGCAGCACACAGGGTGTCGGCGGGGGATGTCTGAGCAGAGCCAGAGATGGTCGCTGCCCAGAACTCTGGAATGCGCCGACGGTATGTGGGGATGACGCCTGAAGTATTCATAGGATCCTCCTTTGCGGGAATATGGAATCTTTCGTACGGATGCACTCCAGCCCGGAGGCACAGCTACTCCGGAACCTGGCTCATGGACAGCCGGGCAGGCGAACTGTTCCAGCACGCCCCCTGTACCAAACGCCTATGTTATCCAGCCTGCGTTGCTGTAGAGACACAGACACAGCAAGGCCGCAACACCAGGCCTGCTGAAAAGGCGACAGCGGAACAACTCACATCGAGGAAAAAGGGGAACCCGCTCCAGAACCGGTGGACTGTTTCAACTGGCGTTGTTCTCTGGATGGCGAGGGGGATGGCGAGGGGGATGGCGAGGGGGATGGCGAGGGGGATGGCGAAGAAGGATTGTAAAGAGAGACCCACCCCGGCACAGACCGACCGGGACAGGCAAGTCAGCGACAGACACAACCGCCAATACACCGGCCTTCCTGTCGCTCTGGTTAAAGAAGGACGCTTGCCTGCCTTGCGTCCCGGCACTGCATTATCCGGCAGCCAGTCCAGGGCCTGCTGCCAGCCTGGCACTGGCTGCCAGAAGCAGGCTCCCTACCTGGCCGCCAAGGCTGTTTCTGGCGCACAAGCACCATCTCGGGGGCTCCAGAAGCTGGTTATTTTCCTCTCGACCCAGTCCAGCTGTTTCGAATACATCATGGCACTAGCCGCCCCCACAAAAGCGCAAGCATAAGCTGCTCCCCCAAATGGTAACAAACCGCCAACAGCAAACCCTGCACAGGCCAGTGCGACCTCGCTAACCGCCGCCACTGCCGTGAAAGTAGCCAGCCGCGCTACTTTCCTTTTTGTGATCCCGCCACTGCGTCCCAACTCCTGGTACAAGCTCCCTACAGAATCCACATTCCCGGGAACACCAGCTCGAACGAGCCACCCCTTGATGCCATCTTTCAGACGACCGGGCAGGTGATCAGGCAAGCTGGTGACTGCTCTGTCAAGCCAGTCGACCACCTTTACCGACTTGAAGGCGCCATCAATACACCTGATGATCGGGTAAACAAACATCAGGCCACCCAATGGTGAAAAGCAGCTCATAGCCAATGCTGTCCTGCCTATGGCGTAAAAAAGACTCCCGGCCACTGCTGAACATCCAACCATGCGCGCCTTTTCCATGAATGTAACCGGGCGTCCCTGCCACGCGTTGCAGAACAGTTGCGCGAGAGATTGCGTTGATTTCTCGCCGGGGACATCATTTTCCCGGGGGCTTTGCGCCTTGCAAGCATCATCTGCCGGAGTGGGGAACTCATCAGAAGATGGAGGAGCCAGGGGCCCATAATAGCCTCCGGCAAGAGCCCCGGTGCTGGCCTCATGCGCCCGGGGGGGCACCGCAGCTTCGGATCTTGAGCGCGTCACTTGCGGCCCCCGGTCTGCGCCGCCCTCGTCAGCGACGCCAGAGCCTTTGCCATAGTTAATATCCTCTATCAATAGCCATGCTACCCTTTCGTGTCCCGAGTCCACGAGCCAAAGCATAAAGCTGTCAAACGCGCTATCGTCTTTGGTCTTCAGGAGACGCAGAATCAGCTCCATCTTCCGTCTGGGGTCCTTTTCCTGCTTGACCTCGACAACCTCATCCTCGGTAAGAAAGCCCCCTGCCGTTGTGTGAAGCTGGTCTTCCATGCCCTCATCCACCACGACGAAATTGACATCGGTAAGCACACATGCTCCGTGATCAAGGACATCCCGCTTGGCGTGAGTCATTTGCGGCCTCTGGTCTGCACCGCCCTCTTCAGCGACTCCAGAACCTTCACCAGAGCCAATATCCCCTGTCACTGGCAATGCTACCGATTCGCACCGCGATCTGATGAGCCACAGAATGAACCTTCCAAACGCGCTATCTTCTTTGGTCTTCAGGAAGCGCAGAATCAGCTTTATCTTCCGTATGTGATCCTGCTCCTGCTTGACCCTGGCAACTTCATCCTCGGTAAGAAAGCCCCCTGCAGTTGTGTGAAGCCGGTTTTCCATGTCCTCATTCACCACTGCAAAATTGGCCAGCCGATCTGCTCCGCGATCAAGGATATCCCGATGCTCCCTGGTCATTTGCGGCCCCCGGTCTGCGCCATTTTGTTCAGCGACTTCAAAACCTTTATCAGGATCAGGGTACCCCAGCAATGACGAGGCTACCTGTGCGTACTCCGCTTTTCCCAGCCACTCAATGAACCCCTCAAACGCGTCATCGTCTTTCGTCTGCAGGAGCTCCAGAATCGCCTTCATTTTCTGTGCGCTTTCTGGCTCCTGCTTGACCATGGCAACTTCATCCCCGGAAAGAAAGCCTCCTTGCCTGGTGTGCAGTTGGTTCTCCATGTGGCTCTCCACCACTACAAAAGTGAGAAGCTTGTCTGTTCCGTGAGTAAGGGCATCCTTGTAAGCAGGGCTCATTGCACCTGCTGGAGGGGGTGTGCAGATGTCACCGCCTGCTGTTGCTGGAAGGGGTGGAAAATCCGGCCCGCGTGTGGGGTCAAAGTTCATGGTATTCATAAGGCTCTCCTTGCATCAAACGCTTCCGTGGAGATGATCTCCGTCCTTGGAACAGGTGTCGAAACACCCGTGCTCGTATAAATTTCGACAGAGAGACCGGAGGAAAAGTTCAGCACAGACCCTGAAGAAGGCGCCGGCCTGGGCTGACAGCCTGCCTGAAGAACCCATCAGCCCAGAAGATGAAAAGACTTTGAATGGCGTAGACGCCCCTATGGCCCTGCTGCAAAAAACAGGCGCAGCTTATAACTGTGAAGGAAAAGAGTTACATGGACTTCTTGTTCGACAAGGGTGAGCTTTGTGGTCTGCTGGAAAGTCTGTAGAGACACAGACACAGCAAGGCCGCAGCACCAGGCCTGCTGAAAAGGCGACAGCGGAACAACTCACATCGAGGAACAAGGGGAACCCGCTCCAGAACCGGTGGACTGTTTCAACTGGCGTTGTTCTCTGGATGGCGAGGAGGATGGCGAGGAGGATAGCGAGGGGGATAGCGAAGGGGATAGCGAAGGGGATAGCGAAGAAGGATTGTGAAGAGAGCTCCCGGCACAGACCGACCGGGACAGGCAAGTCAGCGACAGACACAACCGCCAATACACCGGCCTTCCTGTCGCTCTGGTTAAAGAAGGACGCTTGCCTGCCTTGCGTCCCGGCACTGCATTATCAGGCAGCCAGTCCAGGGCCGGCTGCCAGCCTGGCACTGGCAGCCAGAAGCAGGCTCCCTACCTGCCCGCCAAGGCTGTTTCTGGCGCACAAGCACCATCTCGGGGGCTCCAGAAGCTGGTTATTTTCTTCTCGACCCACTCCAGCTGTTTTGAACACATCAGGACACTAGCCGCCCCCACAACAGCGCCAGCATAAGCTGCTCCCCCAAATGGTAACAAGCCGCCAATAGCAAACCCTGCACAGCCCATTGCGACCTCGCTAACCGCCGCCACTGCCGTGAAAGTAGCCAGCCGCGCTACTTTCCTTTTTGTGATCCCGCCACTGCGTCTCAGCTCCAGGTCCAGGCTATCTACAGAATCCACATTCTCGAGAACACCAGCTCGAAGGAGCCACCCCTTGATGCCCTCCTTCAGACGACCGGGCAGGTGATCAGGCAAGCTGGTGACTGCTCTGTCAAGCCAGTAGGGCACCATTAGAGTCATGCAGGCCCCACCAACGCTCCCCATCAGCCGGCCCAACAAACCCAAGCGAACAAATGCTGCAGTGCCGCTTATAGCTATCAGTGCTGGGGCAGTAACCATGGTCCCAACGCTCACAGTCGTCAATAAAAATCCAGATATCCGCACCATTTGCCAGCATGTCAGCGGACGCATCCGTGTCGCCATCTCGAACAGTTGCCAGATGGATTGCCTCCCGTTGGCACCATCATCTGCCGGAGGGGCCTGCTCATTGGCAACAGCATGTGCCGGAGGGGCCTGCTCATTGGCAACAGCATGTGCCGGAGGGGCCTGCTCATTGGCACCATCATCTGCCGGGGCGAGGAACTCAGCACTATATGGAGGAGGAGGCTCATTGAGATATGCAGGAGGAGGCCCGTTGGAAGCATCCTGTATCAAAGGGGCCACCACTCCCACGGGTCTTGGCCTGATCAAGCGCGGGCCCCAGTATCCTCCGCCCTGTTCAGCCACTGCGCCATGGAAAGAAAAATGTTCTCCGCCTCCAGGCTCGTTCCCGCGAACGCAGCCCCTGCTGTATGCAGGAGGAGATGTGGCAATGCCATCGCCTGCTGTTGCTGGACGGGGTGGAAAATCCGGCCCGCGTGTGGGGTCAAAGTTCATGTTGTTCATAAGGCTTCCTTGCATCAAACGCTTCCGTGGAGATGATCTCCGTCCCTGGAACAGGTGTCGAAACACCCGTGCTCGTACAAACTTGGACACAGAGACCGGAGGAAAGGTTCAGCACAGACCCTGTAGAAGGCGCCGGCCTGGGCTGACGGCCAGTGCCTCATCCCCAAAGCCCGTCTGCCCAGGCTGGAGCGCAGCAGTGACTGCGCCTGCTGCTCTGACGCCAGGAAAAAGCTGCTCAATGGCATGGATGGTCGCCTGGTCTGCGTTCTTTCTACAGGCCGCCTCCCCCGAAAAGAAACAGCCCTTTTGCGCCGCCATTCTCACCCCGGAGCGGGGATGAACCGCACCGCCATGATGCTGTCCAAGGAGCCGGTCGGCCATGCGGCCAGCCTGAGGCCCTCCCACAACGCCAGACACCAACCGACAGACGGTGAACAGCCTGCGGAGCGGCAACCATCCCCAGCCTGCGAGGACTTTCCCATGAGCAGCCCCCGTCTCCCCATGCCCGCCACAGGTCCGGCACCAAGTGCCAGCCAGAGTTCAACGGCCATGCCGTCTCCCCGGTCTGAGTCCCGGGAGCTGCCAGCAGGCCGCCCCTTCGGGCGGGAGCTGACCGCCTTGCCTGATGAACTCTTTGATCATGACCACCTGGTTTCCCGCTGCCAGGCGCAGGCTTTCACGCAGGACAGGTTCGCCACCAGCATTGCCCCCTGGCTGAACCGGTTTGACAGCCATCTGACAAAACTGCTGGAAAACTGCTACGAGCACGAGGCTTTCCCTTGCCTGGCGCGCGCTGCGGTGGGAACACAGCTGTGCAAAGCCGGGACACTGCAGCTGGAAGAATGCGAAGCCATCGCGGAAAAAACAGGAGTGATGGTCTGTGTAGCGCCGGGCTGCTACGAACTTTTGTCACCGCAGACCGCTCCCAACTCTGATGAACTCTGCGTCGATATCCACCAGGAGGATATGCACGCAGCCGCACCCCATCAGAGCAAAGGCTGCCTGGGGTCGGATCAGAAGCACTTTGTCCGATTAGGTGAGCAAACCGCCTCGCTGCACGAGCAACGCCCGGATGGCATCTGGTGCGAAGTCCTCCGCCTGGAGCACGAAAACCCCGTCCTTCTTGCCGAGTGGAGCCCCAGTGGCCAGCAACTGCTTACCCTGTCGGACACCGAGGCCAAAGTCTGGTCCAAAGCGCCAGACAACCAGTGGCGCGCCCTGATCACCCGGGCACAACCCGGCCGCTCCATAGACACCTGCACCTGTTTCAGTCCGGACGACCGCACTTTTCTCCTGCAAAGCAACGCCGTCATACACGTCTGGTGGCGTGCCGATGACAACGGCTGGACGCCCAGCCGTTTCCTGAATATGCCAGACACCCTTGTGAATCAAATCGCTTTCAGCCTGGATGGCCGCACTATGGCAATGCGCGCTTTTGACTCCCAGCGCAGCCCTGCCCAGGTGCTCATCTGGTCCCGGACGCCACAGGGAGACTGGCAGAATGAGGGAAGACTGGTTGTCAATTCCCGGAGTGATGCCTTGATCGCCCTGCCAGGCAACCTGGCGCACGCCGGTAAGATAGAAGAGGTTGACTGCAACCGATGGCTGGCCATCAAACTGCTGGCATTGAGTATCCACAGGCAACTGGCTGTGGGCTATGAGATGCGCCTCCCCACCGATGATCCACTCGTTCCCCCGCAACGTGCGTGTGTTGATGTCTGGGACCTGTCCAGCCAACACTGGAAACGGCAGGCGCAGCACATGGAGGTAAAGCAAAAGTGCTGCGAGCACTTCTTTTTCGACCGGGAAGAGCCTTGTGGTCTGCTGGAAAATCTGTTTTTCAGTCCTGATGGGCGTTTTCTGGTCGCCAAGGATATATGCGGACGCGTACAGGCCTGGTGCCTTGTACCTCCAGCCGCCCGGTCTTCCAATACGGAAACTCACGCCGAAAACAAGCAGGACGCCACCCTGTAGAACCCACCCCTGTCTTGCGCTGCGAGGCTGTCTGTCTTGACAACCAGCCCTGGATGCCTGCCGGCTTGTCGCTGGCAGGCACCCAGGGCTGGTGTTCCAATACCCGGATTCTGTTGCGCATCACTAAACGAACCCACAGCCAACAAATGGCTGGCGGGGGGGCAGGTGCCTGATAATCATCCCGGCAGGGCTGTTGCTGGAGCGCGAATACCATCGCCCTGATCCGTCGGCCGATTCAGAAAAGCAACAAATCTTTGCTCACCCGACTGGAACGAGAAGAACAACACCAAACTACCAGCAATCCCCAACAGACAGCCTGCGTAACCTGTTCCCACAAATGGCAACAAGCCGGCATTCATCGCTGGTAAAAAACCGACATTCGCCGCCCGGAAAAGAAAACTGTAAAGGCCGTTAATGCTACAGGCCGCCCCAACGCTGGCCATCAGCCGCGTAGCTTCCAGGCATGTTATCCGGCGTGTACATACCATCTTCCGCAACAGCTGACTGATAGTGAGCTCTGCATTGGCGGCACCATCCGGGCGATCGGGGAAGTGGACTGCTCTTGCCCCCACCTGGGTCGCCGCCTTTGCCGACATCGCGACACCAACACTCGCCAACGCACAGCCGCCCCAGATGGCACCCACAGAGGGTAAAAAACTGCCAATAGCCACTCCGGTCATGAAAAAGACCCCCGTGCTGCACCCCGCCAGCAGCCCGAAGAGAGCCAGCCGCACCCCATTGCGACATCCGGTCTGCACCGCTCTTGTGAGCTGCTGAACGACAGCCCCTCTCCCATGGGGAGCACCGACATGACGCTGTTTCACCACCAGCTGTTTCACCACCAGAGGTTTCACCACAGCCACCGGCCTGAGCCTGAGCCGCTGCTGCCCCAGGGAGCCAGTGCCCGGATCAGTGGCTATGGCGCTCTCCAATCCTGCCGAACCTGCCAACTCCCGCACCTGAGAATCATGTCCAAAGTCGCATAACCACCGCAGGAGTC
>MPMQ01000090.1 GCA_002238585.1 Kistimonas sp. bin40
AAAAGCTCACTTCGAAGGAAAGGCTTACTTCGAAGGAAAATCCGGAGGCGTCGGGGGCAACCAAACCGGGTCAGGAGTCAAACTGCCCCATCCCCTGTCACCCGTAAAGGGGAGGCGGGTAACACTGGCAACAGAGTCCGCACCAGCCACCTGGTGACGCGGACCAACGGACCAACCGCGTCCCAAGCCATCGCCCGGCCCCGTCTGCTGAAAACCTGGTGACGCACCGGGCGATACAGTGGGTGACGCAGCCAGCCGCCCAGGAAAGTTCTCACCACCACCTGCTACCACACCTCCACAGGGCGCGCCGCCGTACCCGGCCGCCAGATCACCATAGCTGCAAGGGACACCACCTCCGGCAGAAAAACCACCGTAGCCGCCAGGCACACCAGCATAGCTCCCGGCAAAACCACCACTGCCAGCAAACACACCGTAGCCACCAGGAACCCCAGCGTAGCCACCGGGAAAGCTACCGTAGCTGCCGGGAAAGCTACCGTAGCTGCCGGGAAAGCTACCGTAGCCGCCAGGAACTCCACCGTAGCCACCGGGGAAGCTACCGTAGCCGCCGGGAACCCCACCGTAGCCACCGGGGAAGCTACCGTAGCCACCGGAAAAACCACCGTAGCCACCGGGAAAGCTTCCGTAGCTGCCAAGAAAACCACCGTCCCTGCCGGAAAGACCACTGTGGTCGCGGTGCCCACCAGAAAAGCGACTGCATGCATCTCCATCCGGATTACTGCCGTGCCCGACCGTCGCACCACCGTACCCGGTCGACATGTCACCACACCAGCAGGCCGACACACACCCATCCCCACCAGGCGGCACCAGCCCTTCGCCTTCCACCCCTGTCACCAGGCCGGAAGCCGGAGGCAGGGAAAAACTCAAGGCTTGCGACTCCATCATCAGTTCAGTCTCCGCCGACAGCTGGCTTTCGGCACATTCAGGTTCAGGCACAGGCACCCTGTCTTCCCACTCAGGTTCAGGCACAGGCGCCCTGTCTCCCCACTCTGCATCCGCTCGATCCCCCGCATGGTCTTGCGTCTCTCTCCCATCACGAGCCCAGCCCAAGGCTCCAGGCTCAAACGCACCACCAGAATCAGGGCCTGGAACAGAGCCCCCGGCGACCCGAGGCGGCACAGCAGAAAAACCCTGGCAGCCTGGACCTTCACCACCTTCACCACAAATGCCGCCAGCATCGGTGACAGCTCCATCGCCGCCAGTAGCGATGGCAGTTGCCTCATTGCCAGTCGTTTCACTGCCCCCCACACCTACGACTCCACATGCACCCGTCTCACCTTCACCAGCAACCGTACCAGCACCGCAAGTAACGGTCAGGGGCGCAGACTCCAGGCCCCCAACCGTCCCGGCGGCCGCCTCTGCATTGATCAACATCTCTGCATCGCTCAACATCTCTGCATCAATCAACATCCTTGCCAGCTTATGGTGACCGGCCTCTGCCGCAACATCCGCAGGAGTCCTGGCCTTCAGATTCTTTCTGGTGACACTGGCGCCGTGTTGCAGAAGAAGTTGAGCCACCTCCCTATGTCCTTCACGGGCCGCCACGAACAGAACCGTCTCACCTCTTATGTCCGCCCAGTCATCCGTGGCTGTCCCGTCATCAAGAAGAAGTCGCACGACATCGCAGCGCCCCTCCCGCGTCGCAATGAAGAGGCCCGTCACCTTGAGGTGCGCCCCCCAGGTCCAGCGTCGCGCGTCTGTAACAGACGTGGTCGAAGCACCGTTGACCGCCCTCTCTCCCTCAGCCATCCACCGCAGACACTCTCTGACAGCATCCAGCTTCCCATCCCGACAGGCCGCAAGAAACGCGTCATCCGCCCGGCAGAGGCAAGAAGCACAGGTCAGCAAAATAGACAGACAGGCAATAAACAAGGCACGGGCACCAGCAGCCGGACCCGTCTCAAGTACAACCACAACGCCTCCCTCCATAAAGTGCCGAAGGGTTTGGGGGTCAAGCCTAGTCGCGGATGTCCCTCTGTCAAATAGCAAACCGGCAAAAAAAACGACGCCCAGCCCGACCCCGTTATAACCCGATTCATAAACATGTCACTGGTCGTTCAACGACCTGGATGCCGCTCCTTGCCGGGGCCCGGATTGCGCACACTCCCTCACCAGCGCTGACTCACTTCCAAAGCTTCAGTCGACTGCACTTGGTGTCTTACTCCGGCCCGACTCAGGCCGGCAAAACGGCATTCGCCATGCATCGGGTCAGAAATCAGACAACCGCACCCTCAACTATGCCGCTGGAGGGCGCGGGAGATTATAGGTCGCCCCCGCAAAATCGAAGTCCATGGGTTCGGGACTTTTGATCGTGGATCTGGCACGTACAGCGTCCTCGTCCAGCCCGGTGCGTCCGGCCACTGTAAGACAGGACGCTCCTATCTCAAGACAAAGGGGTAGACGCCTCAGCTCTGGACAATTGTCAATCCAAAGGTCCAGCCCCACTACCCCACCCTCGCCCAGAGACATCAAGTGAGGACAGTTGTTCACTGCAAAATCCTCTTTCACGCGCATATTGTCAGGCAGCCCCCTCAGTCGAAGGCAGTTTTCAATACAAAGCCCCCCTCCTGTCCGGATTCCACCGGGCATGGCTGTCAGTCCAGCGCAGCGGCCAAGCAGCATTCCTCCAGCTACCCACAGGCGACCGGACAACAGCTCCAACCGGGGACAATCGTCAATACTCAAGTCTCCTGCCACTGCCAGCTTATTGGGCAAGGCGGTCAGCTCGGGACAATCCGTTATTTCAAAATCCCCTTTTACATGGAGACGTCGGGGCAGGACTTTTATTGGGGAGTCGATCAGCTCGAGATCCGAATCGACAACGTACAAACAGTCCGACGAGAACGGCTCCCCTTTGTCGATTTTTTCACAAAAGGCCTGCGCACTGAGTGTCACCTCGCATAGGGCAGAACCACTCTGTCCGGATGCCTGCCAGGGCTCAGGCATAGCTCTGCCGCCATATCCGGCAGACAGCGGCAGCCAGTTTCCATGCGCGGCAGCCAGTCCCGCTGGAACATTGCTGATGGCAACTATGTCGTCTCTTGACAGACCCGCCGCCTGTTCCCGTGACTCAGGCTGGTCAGAAAGCGCTTGATCGACAGCGGCGTTCGGGGAAAAAACCTGTTTCAGTGGCTGCATACAAAACTCGCTGAAAAAAAAAGCCCCAGCTCAATGCTGGGGCCCTCGACCGGGAAACACTCACGAATGCCCGATTTCCAGCGGCATACAAAAGGCCGCCATCCATTCAAGCAGCCTCCTGGCCTCGGGCTCTCCATGTTTCACCCGATTTCCCCTTCTGGCTGGAAGGACCAAAGCCAGGCTCGACCACGCCCCCGTAGACTCACAGGCCACCAGCCCGCGACATTCTCCCGGTGCTGAAGGGCGGTGCTGCACTCCCGGCCCCACAAAACATACAAGCCTGGCCGCTAGGCAGCAGCCTTGCGATAGCGGCGGCGCAGCTTGTCTATTTCCCTGTCTGCTTCTTTCATTTCTTGCAGCAAGCCCCGTTCCTTGTAAAGATTGCGAGCCTGACGATAGCAGTGCATTACTGTCCGATATTGGGACCGGGCATCCTTCCCATTCTGCTCAGTAACAGCCACCCCCCTGTCCCACCACAGGTCAGCTTCCAGATCAGGGCGAGAACCGGCAGGAATCCCTTTTTCCAGCAGCTGGGCATAGGCTTTTTCCCTGCGCACCGGATCCTCGATACGGCTGATTCGAAGGTATGCTATCTCCACCTTATAAGCTGCCCGCGCCGAGGCTATATCAGCCAGACTTTCCTTGATCGCGAGAGTGTTACCTTCATCCACATCCGTGTAGTAATCCGCAGCCTTTCTCAACTGGGATCCCGCTTTTTTCAGAGGCGGGAGCAAGTCAAATTCCATACTGTCTGCCACCCAATCGCTAAAGGCCGCTTCGAGTTTTTCCTGCTTGACCTGGTCTGTGGTTTTCGCATCAGAAGCTTGCCCCCTTGCACACGCGGAGGAGTCGAAAAAATCAGTCAGCCGGCTCACTTGAGACCCGTACTTTTCTCTTTGCCGGTTAAATCTGGCGGCCAGACGATCATGTTTTTCCAGGTAAGTAACATGCTTGTCCCAGTAGTAATCCCCTCGTCCCCGCTGTTTTGGGGTCATCAACGTGAGGTTGTGAACAGCGCGGACTCCTTGTTTGAGATGCGCGCCGGGCGCACGGGGGCTTGATCCCTGTGCGGCGGAAGTAGACAAAGCTGCCGCAGAAGAGGTTGTTGCAGAAGAGGTTGTTGCAGAGAACCCTACCCGGGAAGAAACGGTGTCAGGCATAGAAAAAGCCACTCTATTACACTATTGCACTATTAACTATTTACACTGCGTGCGGGGGACGCACAGGGCCCCGCGAGCACGACAGGTAAAAAACGACGGCCGCAGCATAAACAAAAAAAGACCCAGACACCAACACCAGTATCCGCTTGCCAGAAGAAAACCCGATGAACAGGCCCTGCCACCTGACCATGGACTCGCCCCTGGGAACCCTGTTCCTGCAGGAAAGCCATGGTGTGCTGCGCTGCTGCCGCTGGAGCCAGGAGCCGGCCCGGCCCGGTCATGCCTCACCCGTGTTAGACCGCGCCAGGCACCAGCTGGAGCAGTACTTCAATGGTGAAAGAACCCGGTTTGACCTGCCGTTCGAAATGGAGGGAACCGCTTTTGAGCAAGCGGTCTGGCGGGCCTTGACCAACATTCCCTACGGCACCACCAGCTCGTACCGGCAGCTGGCCGAGGCGGCCGGACACCCTGGTGCCTCCCGGGCACTGGGCAGCGCCCTCGGACGCAATCGGCTGGTCATCATCCTGCCCTGCCACCGCGTGATACGCGCCTCCGGTCAGGCCGGTCACTACACCAATGGCGCCCAACGCAAGGCCGCCCTGCTTTCACTGGAAAAAACAGGCGTAATATAAAAACTCAGGGTCACAGTGGCTTTTATCGTCCCCGGGGATCTGCTAGCATTGCCGCCGCAGTGACCAGGGCGTCCGGTATCTGCCCAGGTTCCCCAGGAATCTGATACGCACCCGTTTACACAAGTGTCTGTCCATCCACTTGCTCAATGACCAGCTGCCCGCTGAGCATGACGCGGCAGCGCGCTGTACGCCAGGGGTTGCTGGACGCAGGTTCAACTTAATTTCTATACCGTCTGGATGCAGGCTTTTTCGTGCTGGATGCAGCGCAGTCTGACAAGCACCAGGCTTCCGGAAACACAGACGAGAGGTCCTCCCATGAAAAAGGATATCCATCCCCGTTACGAGACCATGACAGCCAGTTGCAGCTGTGGCAACAAGATCCTGGTGCGCTCCACGCTGTGCAAGGATATGGCTCTGGACGTATGCGCCAAGTGTCACCCCTTCTACACAGGAACCCAGAAGGTGATCGACAGCGGCGGCCGTATCGAGCGCTTCAACAAGCGCTTTGCAGGCATGAGCACCCGCAAGGGCAAGCCTGACGCAGCCTGACACCCGGACCAGAAGAGGCCGCAGCCGTTCACCGGCCGGGCCTCTGTCCACTGACAGCATGACGCCAGCGGCCCGGCCCCCTGCTGGCGGCCTGTGCCCGGATCTGCCCCCGAGCCGGAACCCAACAGCAGCCTGGTGTAAAAATGGAAGAAGACTACTGCCCACAAACGCTGGAGGAACAGGCCCAGGCCTGGTGGGAAGAACACGACAGCTTTGCCGTGACCGAAGACCCGGAACGGGAAAAGTTCTACTGCCTGTCGATGTTCCCCTATCCCAGCGGTCGCCTGCACATGGGGCACGTGCGCAACTACACCATCGGGGACGCCATAGCGCGCTTCCAGCGCATGCAGGGACGCAATGTCCTGCAACCCATGGGCTGGGACGCCTTTGGCCTGCCGGCCGAGAACGCGGCGATCAAACACAGCACGGCTCCCGCCGACTGGACCTTTTCCAATATCCAGGACATGAGAACCCAGCTCAAAAGACTGGGCTTCGGCTACGACTGGCACCGGGAGCTGACCACCTGCACCCCGGACTATTACAAGTGGGAGCAGTGGTTTTTTACCCGGCTGTACGAGAAGGGTCTGGTCTACAGAAAAATGAGCCAGGTCAACTGGTGTCCGAACGATGAGACGGTCCTGGCCAACGAGCAAGTCGAAAACGGGCGCTGCTGGCGCTGCGACACACCGGTGGTACAGCGGGATCTGCCCCAGTGGTTTGTCAAGATCACAGACTATGCCGAAGAGCTGCTGGCCGACCTGGAACAGCTTGATGAATGGCCGGAACAAGTCAAGGCCATGCAACGGCATTGGATTGGCCGCTCCGAAGGCGTCAGCATCCAGTTTGCGCTGGCCGATTCTGACCAGAGTCTGACTGTCTACAGCACCCGTCCGGATACGCTGATGGGGGTCAGCTGCCTCGCGCTGGCAGCCAATCACCCGCTGTGCCAGGAGGCGGCCCGCCACAACAGTGCCCTGGCCGCCTTTATCGCCGACTGCCAGCACAGCACCACCGCCGAAGCGGACCGGGCCCAGCAGGAACAGCGCGGTCAGGATACAGGTCTCAAAGCCGTGCATCCCCTGACGGGCGAAGCTGTCCCGGTCTGGGCGGCCAATTTTGTGCTCATGGAATACGGCACCGGGGCCGTCATGTGCGTACCGGCCCACGATGTCCGCGACCATGCTTTCGCCCTCCACTATGGACTGGCGATGCCGCAGGTGATTCAACCCTCGGATGGCAGTCTGGTTGATCTGGATGGCGCCCCTTTCACCGCCGATGGCCAGCTGATCAACTCCGGCAGCTTTGACGGCCTGACGTCTGCCGCAGCGCGAACCGCTATCGGTGACCAGCTGGTGGCCGCTGGCAAGGGCGAGCGTCAGGTGCACTACCGTCTGCGCGACTGGGGCGTCTCCCGCCAACGCTACTGGGGCGCCCCTATCCCCATGCGCTATCTGGAGGATGGCAGCCAGGTGCCGGTGCCCGCCGACCAGCTGCCCGTGTCACTGCCGGTTGATGTCTCTCTCGATGGCGTGCGCTCCCCCCTGAAGACGGACACCCACTGGCAGCAGGTTGACCACAACGGCCAGCCAGCCCGGCGTGAGACCGATACCTTCGACACTTTCATGGAATCGAGCTGGTACTACGCCCGCTATTGCAGTGCGCCGCAAGATGCCATGCTGGACCCGGCCGCGACCGGCTACTGGCTGCCGGTTGATCAGTACATTGGCGGCATAGAACACGCCGTCATGCACCTGCTCTATGCCCGTTTTTTCCACAAGTTGCTGCGCGATGCCGGGCTGGTCAGCTGTGACGAACCCTTCAAGCGGCTGCTGTGCCAGGGCATGGTGCTGGCGGACGTTTTCTACAGCATTGATGAGGAAGGCACCCGTCACTACCACTCACCGGCGGATGTGGAAAAACAGCAAGACCAGTATGTGCTGCGCGACTCGGACACCCGGGTTCAACATGCCGGCATGAGCAAGATGTCCAAGTCGCGCAACAATGGCATAGATCCGCAGCCGCTGATAGCGCGCTACGGGGCCGACACTGTGCGCCTGTACATCTTGTTTGCGGCGCCGCCGAGCCAGTCACTGGAATGGTCGGCCGCGGGCGTGGAGGGTGCGCACCGGTTTTTGCGCCGCTTCTGGAAGCTGGCCACCGGTCCCCTGACCCGGCCCCCCGCCGCTCCCCTGGATCCGGACGCGCTGACGCCGCAGCAGCGTGCACTGCGGCGCCGCACCCACGAAACCATCACCCGGGTGTCACACGACTACGGCAACCGCCTGACCTTCAACACGGCCATAGCGGGCATCATGGAACTGGTGCGAGCCCTGGCAACGGCGCTGGAACAGCTGGACGCCCACCCACAGCAGCCGGCCCTGCTCCGTGAGGGGCTGGAAACAGCCACGCTCTTGCTGGCACCGGTGGCACCGCACATTTGTCATGCGGTCTGGCAAAAACTGGGTCATGAAGAGGGCATTGTCGATGCGCCCTGGCCCCAGGCGGACGCCGCCGCATTGGTGCAGGACCAGGTGCTGCTGGTGGTGCAGGTCAACGGCAAGGTACGCGCCCGGCTGGAAGTGCCCGCTGACGCCTCCCGCCAGCAGCTGGAAAGCCTGGCACGGCAGCATGCCCGGGTGCAGCCTTTCCTCAGCGGCCAGCAGGTGCACAAGGTGATTGTGGTGCCCGGCCGGCTGGTCAACCTGGTGGTGGGCCCCGCATCCGCTGGCCAGTAGCACCTGCGCCTGTGCAAAAAAAATAGCGAGGTCCCATGCCCTGATCTAGACTAGCTCCGTCGTCAAGAATGGCAGCAGTGCCTCTGACTGCTGCCGCAGGCAACGGAGGAGACTGGCGTGGCAGGATCCGGCACATTCGGCATTCCGGCAAGCTCCCCCTGGGCACCGAGCTTGCTCAAGCCTGCCACAGGCTTGGGCAAGGCGGGCGCCAGTCCACAGATGGCAGCCCTGCTGAAGAATTACCCCCAGATACGCGACGACCTGGAAAAAAACCCGCGCGTGCTGCAATTACTGGCCCAGATGGCGCGGGGCGGAAACACAGAAAAGCCGCTTGAAGAGCTGCGCGGAATACTGGTTGGCTACCTTGGCAAAAGGAAAATGGCAGCAGCAGATCTGGCAGAGAACATCAAGGAAAAACAAGCCGCTATTGCCAGCCTGGAAAAATCCTGGGCAGATCTGAAAACGGGGCTTATCGGTCGCTGGGGGGATAATCCGAATACTGATTGCATACTGATGAGAGGCACCTATGTTGAACACTTCAAGTATGACTGGACTGCCGCGAAGTGGGTAACCGACTATTGCGACTCATACTCGTACAACACAAACGGGCTTGCACCTATTATTTCAGAAGATTTTATCGAGGCAGCGGATTCCGTAGATCAGAGCGACGCCCAAGACATCGCTAATGCAGGCTCGAGCATCACCGACCTTTATGATGGCTGGGGCATTGGTCCGAAAACGCATGGCCGTGCCATGAATTATTTCAGGACATGCTTGGGGCATGACGAGGTCAAAGAAATCGACACAGAAGACGGTGATATGAATCCGTTCACACACGAGAAAGACTGGAACGTCACAATCAAAACCAAAAAATCGCATATCGACGCATTCGATGCCAAAATTCATGCCATATGTGAAAAGGCCCGGACAGATCTGGATATTCTGAACCACGAATTCAAAGGCGAGATGAGCAGAACAAACTCTGCGCGCAGCGAGCTGCGGGACCTGTCCCGTGACATAGTTTCGCTGGCCAAACCTTCCTGATCACTTCTGCCTGCCGTTGTCGGCCATACCGAGTCACACTTTCCCACCTGCGCAGACTGCGCACAGGACAAGCTGTCGAAGACATCCAGCCCATATTGTGAGCACTGTCGTATTTCATCGTCTACACTTTCCCCGGCTTACGAAAATGACACCGGGGTCTCAGGGTTCTATCGCACACTGAGCCCGTTACAGCAGGCGGGGTGTTGGCGCGATGCTGTCCAATACATTCGGAATTCAGGCAGGGTCGCCCTGGGCTCAGGCGCGGCTCGGGCCGGGAGCTGCGGCAGACCAGGGCGGAACGGCCGATCAGCCTGCGGGCGTCAGCCCGGAATTGGCGACCCTGTTGCAAAAAAAACCCAGGCTCAGGGAGCTTCTGGCAAAAGACCCGGCGGCCCTCGCTCTGATGGCCAAGGCGGCGCGAGGCGGCAGTAATCAAAAACAGGTTTTGCATCTGCTACGCGAAACACTGCTGACTTACACAGGAAAAAGAAGGGATTCCGCCAAGACGCTGGCAGACGAAATGTATGCCAAACAGAAAAAGATAGCCGAACTCAAGGAAGAGTGGACCAAGATCAAAGCTTACATGATGAGCCATGCCAATGATTATTTCGCCGGCCGTAAAGGTAATGATGGTTACGGATGCATGGTCTACAAAGAGTTCTATAAGAAAAGCTACCAAAATTCTTGGTTGGACGATTTTCTCAGTCACCACTATTACACGTTCACCGACTTGCTGAACAAAGTCGTGGAGGGGCTGGATCTTCCCCCGTTTGACTCTAACCAACCTGGCGGGGGACACAATACTGGAGGTTACAAGCTCATCCAAAGACTTTTCCCCCACATGGGCTCCAATTTCGAGTCGCAGCATGGTGCCTTAGGTGCCTCAGCAGACTATTATTACGGCTGGCTGGTGCGAGAAGAGCACATCCTGGCAGCGGACGCCAGAATCGAAAGCGCGTGCGCCCAGGAGCAGGCAAAGCTGGACGCCAAAAACAAGGAACTCAAAAACGAAATGACCCAGGTCAGCTCCGTTGGCGAGGAATTACGCGACCTGTCGCGGGAAATCACTTCGCTGGGCAAGGGCTTCTGAGCACCCATGGATATTGCCATAGATGTCGTAGTATCCGGCTGTGTAATGACACTTGACGAGCTCAACCATCTGCAAGCAGGCCAGATCAAGAAAATTGGAGATTGCCTGCAGTCGGAGGTTTTGCTCAAGAGCCAGGGGGAGCTGATTGCCTCAGGAACCCTGGTCAAAGTAGAAGGCAGTTTTTGTGTATCCATCAACCAGGTCAACGCCCAGCCGCACTCTGGCTGAACGCCAGACACGCTGCCTGGCCCCGGCCACCCGGCCAGGTGTTGCGGCCTGAAGCCTTCGATGAAGGTAATTCGATGAAGATGAAAAAGGCGAGGAGTCTGTCCCATGTCGATATCGTCTTTACCCGGCTCCCCGCTGCCGTTCTCGCCGGCACCACTGCCGCTGGGTGGCAAACACGGCGACAAACTGCAGCAGAACGAGACTGACACCCAGGTTCCGCTGCCGGGCATAGGGCCGGCAGGGGAGGCCTTGCTGCGCGGGCGACCACAGATCAGGAAAATGCTGGCAGAAAACCGCTCAGCCCTCGCAGATTTCGCCAAAGCGGCAAGAACCAATGCCCAGAATGCCCTTGAAGTGCTGGGCGACACGATGAAAGCCTACGAGATGAGTACCCTCAAGAGGGCCCATACGGACGGCACGAACAGTCGTGACAGGTCCCAGAAGATTGCTCAGGTGTACATGGCATGGAACCGGATGAAGCCCCAACTGCTAGAGTACGCCAACCGAAAAAAGCCCGCAGAGCAAGTAGCAAACATTACGTCTGCATGTAGTTGGCAAATTATCCAAGACCTGCGTGAAGCCCTGAAGGCACTCCTTGAGAAGAGCACTTACAGCGAGACAGACCTTTACGATGACATTTTTCCGAACCGCAACCGCAGTTCAGACGAGGTCAGCTACAACGACATAAATTCAGCCGATTCCATAGTGACCAGCATTTGCGACACACACCAGGTTGACGTCGACAAGGGAAACCAGGACTTCAAAAACGACATGACATTACTGAGTTCCAGCAGAGATGAACTCAAGGACCTGCGGCGCGAAGTGCTGTCTCTGGGCAGGCGGTAAGCCCGTGCGCCGCCCGGCCTCTGCCTGCTATATCCATCAGCTGCCTGAAACCATGGGACACCATTGAGGACTGCACTCACCAGTCCGGCAATATTCTTTCATCGTCGTTTATTATGGTCTACATTTGTCCTCCGTGAGAAGACGATGCCCCGTTTGACCCGAAGAAAGCGGGGTTGTGTGGCAACCGAATACCCGGGGGGGGTGCTCATGAAAGCGGCAGGCTTGTTCGGCCCCCAGGCCGTGAGTCCCTGGAGTCAGGGCGCAGCCCCCTCCGTACCGAAAGGCCCGGGAGTGCCCAATGCGGAAAAAGCCCTCCCAGGCCTGAGCCCGGGGGGGGAAGCCTTGCTGAAGGGGCGGCCCCACCTCAGGAAGCTGCTGGCGGAAAACCCCCAGGACCTGGCATATTTCGCAAGAAACGCACAGGGCAACAATCCCAGGAATGCGCTCAAGGTGCTGGAACTATTACTGCAAACCTACGGAAACAATGTGATTTCCAAAGCGAAAGATACAGCCGAGGCCAATAAAACGCGATCAGAAAACATTGCCAGGGCGAGCCGATTCTGGAATCAGGCAAAGATTCAGATACAGAAACACACCGACTTCGACAAGCCGAATAACAAACGTGGCAAGATCGTTGATGGCAAGGAATTTTTGACGAAGGCTCTCGGGCCCGTTAATGCTCTTCGCGCGATGGACGAACCAGATAGCTATAAGGAGTGGGCTCTGGATGATCTTAAAAAGTTCCTTTTTCCAGGTCACCAAAACGGTTT
>MPMQ01000091.1 GCA_002238585.1 Kistimonas sp. bin40
CAGCCTGGTGAAATGACCGGCGGGCACAGGGTCCATTAGCTTCAAACGCCAGCCCCCAGTGCCCGCCGGCAAGAAAAATAACGTCCTGGATCCCGGCTTGTCAGACGACAGCGGGCGGCACGAAGGGAACGCCGTCCGGTTCCAGCTCAGGATGCGCCTGGCGCCACTGATGAATACGACGCAGGTGCGCCATGTCAACGTCCAGCCCCCGTACATCATCCGGCGACAGGGGGCCCTTGGTCATGGGGTGGTATGGATACTGTTGCAGAGCCTGTAGCAGCGCCTCCTTTTCGAAGTAGATCACACGCTCCCCATCCCCCAGAGTCGGCACCGGTTCCTTCATATAGTCGAGAGTAATGGGACAGCCATAATCACACGGGAATCCGGCATGACTCTTCTCCATCAGGCGCGGCGGTGTGGCTGCGCGACACTCCTGCATAAAGCGGTGAAAACTCTCCAGCAAGCAAGGATCAAGTGCCAGGCTGTTCAACAATCGGTACGCCAGCAGGCTGCGCGGCGGTGCACAGTGCCCCGGTTGTCCGGCCAGGTTATTGCGCGCCATGAATTTCAGCATGGCCACAGGTTCACGACGAATTTGTCGTGCCAGGCTGATGAACTGCGGTGCCCGGGGACACACCTGAACCAGAGGCACAGCAGGTAAAAAGTGACTGTCGGCCTCCCCCACCAACCGCGCCACCAGATCCCGCCTGCCAAGCTCAGGCAACAACTCCACAAAGTGCGCGGTTTCCAGACCGGGAGCCCGGCGGTTGATGTTCGACCAGATGTGCGAGGCCCTGTCGGTATCCGGGAGCCTCCCCACGAAGCCAGACCTGAGGTCAGCATAGTCACAGCCTATTCCCAACAAGGCTGCCATCTCCACAGCCTCAGCTTCCCCACGCAGGCGCTCCACCGCCAATGTCTGCAGGTCGGAAGAGCTCAGCGGGCGGGAGACCATCTCCACAGCCCGGCCCCCGGCCTGCAAGCTCCGGATAAATCCCGGCTCAATACACTGGCCAGCTGCCAAACGCTCAAGCTGCGCCCAGCCCAGCCCATCAGCTCCTGAGGCCCTTGCCTGACTCAGCAGGGCAAACACCCCATTTCCCTCAAGGCCGACAGTACCTTGCAACCTCTCCCCCCGGGCTTCATCGTTCAGAACCTGCGCAAAAAAAGGCTCTTTCACATAGCGGCGCACCAGCGGCCAGACTTGTGCGAGCGGCACAGGCGCATCGGGGTTTCCACTGTGCCAACGCAGGACATCTGCGCTGATTGTCTCCACGTCATAAGCGAAACGGCTGTAGCTGTCCCAGCTGTCGAAAGGAAACGGGACAGGAATCTGCCAATGCTTCGCTATTTTGTCGATCATCTGGACAGGGGCATCAGCTTTTGCCACAGCCTCAATCCACTCTTTGCCATCAAGCCTCTGAGGACTTTCCCGCACAATCCAGGCCAAAACCTCCACATGGAAGGAGCGCACCGCAGGACTGCGCTGGAAGGCCGACAACTCCAGCAACTGCGACTGCGGCTGGCCTTTGGAATCTGCTATCAGCGACAGCAGAAAAGCAGGCGTCAATCCCCGCACAATACCCAGCTCCAGCGCTCGGGCGAAACCTGCTGTCACCAGCATCCGCCCGATTTGCTCGCCCGAGCAGACTGCCGGACCACCTGGCGGGCAAGGCTCCATCCACATGGCAAGTTTCCGTTGAGTACACACCCGTCGTCTATGTCTGAACCCGCTCGAGGCTGTCGTGAATCCCTGCAAGCATGCCGAGCAAAAAAACGCGCGCTTACCTGGAGCTGGCCCCCCCGAAGATTGCGACATTTGCTGCTCCCTGAGGGCATAGGCTTTTATCTCACGCCCGGCGGAAGTCAACGTGCTGGCACTGACCCCCCTCCTTGCTGAAGTCTGGGGTGAACTCTCTCCCGCAACCTCGGCCATCTGAGCCGGGCACCCAAGGCGATGTTGCCCTGCTACCAGAGGGCACCCAGGGCGGTGTGGTCGTTCTGTATGCATTAGCTTTGTCCTGTTTTATCCAGAAAGGAAAGGCGTACTGCGGCGTTGGCTCGTGCAAGCACAGACAACAAAGAAGCACCCCCTCTCAGGTCACAAAACCATGGCGTAGTTCCCCGACAGCCTGTTGAGAACGCAGACAGTTATGACAAGGGGGATAACAGAAGGTATGACAGGGGGGATAACAGAAGGAGCAGGACACAGCGACGGCCAGCATCCGTCAGTCTGTCTGACAGCCTGGTGAAATGACCGGCGGACACAGGGTCCGTTCAGCTTCAAACGCCAGCCCCCAGTGCCCGCCGGCAAGAGAAATGACGTCCTGGTTCAGCCTTGTTCGACGGCACCGGACGCCACGACAGTCGCAGCGTCCTGTTCCCGCTCAGAATGCACCCGACACCACTGATGACCAGGACGCAAATGCGCCAGATCAAGGTTCAAACCCTGTACTTCACCGAGCAACAGGGACGGTGGGGATGCTGGTGCACAGCCTCCTTTGCACAGGAGATCACACAGGCATCCCGCCCCGGAGTCGACACCCGGTTCCTTCAGCTCCTCAGGCAACAAGACCAGAAGGCGTCCGGTGTCCAGACCGATGTTTAACCCGATATATGGGCCCTGTTGATATCCAGGGGCCTGTCAGCAAGGCCAGGCCTGGCTCAACCACAGCCAGGCGGCTGTCGCCATGCCCTCAGCTTGCGCATGAGCGCAATCCATTGCCCATGTCTGCAGGTTGCAAGGACACACAGGGCGCAAGACTGGCTACACAGGCTGCCCCTCTGTCGATAGCCTCCGGATAAATGCAGGCTCAATACACTGGCAAGTTGCCAGACGCTCGAGCTGCGTCCAGGCCAGCCCGCCTCCCGCAGCTTTTTGCTGACAATGAGCCCGAGCCTCACCGAGCAGGGCCAGCAACCCATTTTCCTCAAGGGCGGCAGCTTGTTGCGCCTCCTCCCCCTGGGATTCATCGTTCAGAGCCCGCGCAAACGAAGGCTCTCTCACATAGCTGCGCACCAGCGGCCAGACCTGTGTCAGGGGCACGGGCACATCGGGCTTGTCACTGTGCCAACGCAGCACATCGGCGCTGATCGTCTCCAGGTCATAGCAAGAGCGGCTGTAGCCCTCCCAGCTGTCAAAGGGCGAGGGCACCGGAACCTGCCAATGCCTGGCAGCTTCCGCCAGAGTCCCGGCAGGCGTTCCCGCTTTTGCCAGATACTCCATCCACCTTTTTCCGTCAAGCCGGTAAAGACTCACCTGCACCATGCGGGCCACGCCCTCCCGATGGAAGGCTGCAGACGCCAGAAACTGGTGCTGCGGCTGATCTTCCGGGGCTTGTGTCAGCTCCAGAAGAAAAGCAGGCACAAAGTTGTGCACAATACCCAGCTCCAGCGTCTGGGTGAAACCTGCTGTGACCAGCATGTGCCCGATTTTCTCACCAGATCGCACAGCCGCATCACCAGGCCCGCAAGCCGGCACGCCTCGGGGAGGTTCCCAGTTGCAGCTCCCCCGTCCTACATGTTTTCTCGCGCTTACGACTGTCGTGAACCCCTTGCGACAGACCGGGCAGAAGACAGTGGGCGGCTTGTGCCCTGCCGGCGCTTGCAACGCCTGCTGCCGTCTGAGACCAGGAACACCGGCTCTCATCGCACGCCTGCCGGAAACCGGCCTCATGGCTCTGACACCCCTTGCGCGTCCTCTACCCCAGGAAATAGCGCGCCCCCTTCCTGAAGGTACGGATGAACTCCCCCCTGCAGCCTGCGACCGTAGACCGGGACGGGAAGAAGAGCTGTGTGGTTGTTCTGTATGCATTGGCTTTGTCCTGTTTTATCCAGAAAGGAAAGGCGTACTGCTTCGTTGGCTCGTGCCAGCACAGACAACAAAGAAGCACCCCCTCTCAGGTAACAAAACCATGGCGTAGTTCCCCGACAGCCTGTTGAGAATGCAGACAGTGATGACAGGGCGGATAACTGAAGGGCACGGGCTCTGCCGGTATTCTTCAGACTGTCTGACAGACTGGTTGAAGCACCGGCGGGCAACGGGCCCGTCCAGCTCAAAACGGCAACACCCGCTGCCCGCAGGCAAGAGGAATGGCGTTCCGGTTCAGCCTTGTTCTGCGACATCGGGCGGCACGAAGGCAACAGCATCCTGTTCCAGTTCAGGATGCGCCTGGCGCCACTGATGAATACGACGCAGGTGCGCCATATCAACGTCCAGCCCCCGGACATCATCCGGCGACAGATGGACTTTCGTCACAGGGTGGCAGGGTTGCATTTCCAGCGCTTGCAGCAGCGCGGCCTTCTCAAAGTAAATCACCTGTTCTCCCTGCCCAAGGGTGGGAACCGGCGCTGTCATATAGTCGAGAGTAATGGGACAGGCATAGTCACAGGGAAGACCGGAGCTGCTGGTCTCCATTACGCCAGCTGGCGTCGGGCTGACGGGCCGGTACTCCCGTACAAAGCCCTCAAAAGCCGCCAGCAAAGAGGTGTCCAGTGCCAGGCTGTTCAACAGCCGTACACTCAGTGCAGTGCCGGGCGGAGCACAGTACCCCTCGTGCTGCGCCAGATTGTTGCGTGCCATGAATTTCAGCATGGCCACAGGATCACGACGGATGTCTCCTGCCAGATGGATGAACTGCCGCGACCGGGGACAAACCTCGGTCAGAGGGACAGCAGGTAAAAAGTAGCTGTCCGCATCGCCAGTCAACCGCCTCAGCAGATCCCTGCGGCCCAGCTCACAAAACAACTGCACCAGGTGACCGGTTTCCAGAAAACAGGTGCGGCGGCTGATATCCCCCCATAGACACAGGGCGGTGCGTTGCTCTGCACTACAGCCAGCAACGCCACCGGGCATCTGCAGGCTGGCATACTTCAACCCCAGCCCCAGCAAGGCCGCTGTCTCCATGGCCTCACCAGCCTGATTCTGGCCATCGGCCATCAGCGCTACCAGATCTGAAGACTGCACAGGCCGGGAGACTGTCTCCAGGCTTTGCGCCCCTGCAGGCAGATGCCGGATAAATGCCGGCTCAATCAGGCGACAGCGCACCAGACGCATAAGCACCGCCCAACTCAACCCGGCGCCATCTGCCAAGGTTCTTGCCTGACGGAGTAACGCAACCACCCCCTTTTTCTGCGGAGCCACAGGGGCGTACGACAGTCTCCCTGCGCTTCCCTCATCCAGCGCCAGCGCAAAAAGCGGCAGCTCAACATAGCGGCGCACCAACACCCAGACTGTATTCAGGGGAACGGTCGCAGCAGGCCGCCCGGCGAAGCAGCGCACCACATCTTCGCTGACGATCTCCTCTGCGCGCTCGTAGTAGCCGTAACTGTCCCGGTCTTCGAGAATCTGCGGCAGGACAACCTGCCAGGCCTCAGCGATTGTGCGTAGTGTGTGGACCGGGGTTCCTGCCCGTGCCAAAGCCTTGATCCACCCCCTGCTGTCCAGCCGCAAGGCCGCAGGATGGCAGGTCACCTGTGACACCTGATGGACAGCTCTGTCCTGCTGGGCGACAGCCTCCTGCACCCCTGCCAGCAAGGCGCGGGCTCCGACCAGACCCAATGCCCGGTTCAGCAGTTGAGATGGATTTTCCAGGGGCCGCAGCAAACCGGCCAGCTCATCCAGAACCGCCCCACCCACACCCTCTATCCGGCTGCTGCCAATCCGTTGCGCCAGTGCGCGAACACTGTCGGCTATTGCAGCAGTAACCGGGGAGTTTTCCTGCAAAACGCAGGCCATGACTTCCAGGTTCAATGGCATGGCCAGCTCCAGCCTGCGGCGTATCAGGCCCGTAGCATCCGATACCAGCGACAGCAGAAAATCAGCGGGCCGTCCCAGCACAATCCCCAATTCCAGCGTATGGGTGAAATGGGCCGCCACCAGCGTCCCCGCCACTTCAGAGCCCGACAGCACTGCACAAGGCGGTGCAGGCCAAACGGGAGCTGTCTCGACAGTCGCCGTGTGATGAGGTTGGAGAGCTCCGGGCCCCAGGCGGGTGACCTGCGACTCATCAGAAAAAGAGGGAGTTCCATGCAAGTGAGCCTGCATGGCACGGAATTGCTCGCCCACTTCACAAAAGTGACCGTATATTTCCCTGAATTGACCATATATTTCCCTGAAGCGCTCACTGACAGGCAGGAGGCCAGAGCCGGAAACCACGCACGGAAACAGTCGTCTGGCGCTGCTGCCCAAGGCGCTGCTGCCCAAGGCGCTGCTGCCCAAGGCGCTGCTGCCCAAGGCGCTGCTGCCCGAGGCGCTGCTGCCCGAGGCGCTGCTGCCCAAAGAGGACTGCCCTCTGATGACCGAGTCTCTCTGCTGAGTCCCTCCTCTGCGGCGTCGGGAAATCCGCTCCCGGTGCAGGCCTGCCAGCGAAAACGCCTGCGGATTCCGGCGCCGGGCAGTCAGCCGTGCTCGGCGGGCCGCGCCGGATGTGTGCTCTGCCTCAGGCTCTGGCGTCCGGATGGGACGGGGCGATGATCGGTGTGGACGCTCTGAATGCATGGGCTCTACCCTGTTTGGTCAAAAAATAGAAAACTGCCGCTGGCGTTGGCTTGTAGCGGTCCGGCACCTGTGGCAGTCCGGCAAGACAGGAAATTGTCCTCTCAGATCCAATAACCATGTAATAGTTCCCCGGCATGAGTTGCCCGGCATGCTCACAAGGAAGTCGCTGACGCACAGCGGACATCAGATGACACAGAACCGCCAGCATCTGTCTGGATACCTGACACACTGGTTATATGACGGGTCCGTTCAGCCCCAGACGGGATGCCCACTGCCCACCGGCGAGCCTCATGAGGTCCTGATTCAGCCTTGCTCGACAAGGCTCGGCGGCTCGAAGGCAACAGCGTCCTGTTCCAGCTCAGGATGCGCCTGGCGCCACTGATGAATACGCTGCAGGTGCATCAGATCAACGTCCAGACCCCGTATATCATCCGGTGACAAATGTTCTTTGGTCACCGGATGACAGGGACGGATTTCCAGCGCCTGCAACAGCGCTGCCTTCTCGAAATAAATCACCCGTTCCCCCTGCACCAGGGTGGGGACCGGCGCTGTCATATAGTCGAGAGTGATGGGACAGGCATAGTCATACGGGAGTCCGGAACTGCTGGCCCCCATTTCGCCAGCTGGCGTCGGGCTGGGAGGCCGGTAGTTGTGCACAAAAGCCTCAAACGTCTCCAGCACAGAGGCGTCCAGTGCCAGAGAGTTCAACAGCCGTACCGCCAGTGCCGTGCCCGGCGGTGCACTGTAACCGGCATGCTGCTCCAGATTGTTGCGCGCCATGAATGTCAGCATGGCCAGCGGATCACCACGAATGGCGCGCCTCAGGCGGATAAACTGCGCCGCCCGGGGGCAAGAGTCAGCCAGAGAAACAGCAGCTTGCATCTGGCTGTCAGCATCCCCGGTCAACCGCTTGAGCAGATCGGGCCGGCCCAGTTCACGAAACAGCTGCGCCAGATGACCGGTTTGCACGGCACCCGCGCGACTGCTGATGTACCCCCATATGCGCAGGGCTGTACGTTGATCTGCTGTGCAACGGGCGACACCACCCGGCAGCCGCAGCGCGCTATACTGCAGGCCTGCGCCCAGCGCGGCGGCTATCTCCATGGCCTCACCAGCACTGTTCTGGCTATCGGCCATCAGCGCCATCAGATCAAAAGGTCGCACCGGCCGGGAGACTGTCTCCACGCCTTGCGCCCCTGCGGGCAGGTGCTGGATAAATGCCATCTCGATCAGATGACAGCGTGCCAGACGCACAAGCAGCTCCCAGCGCAGCCCGGCTGAGGCTTGCGCCTGCCGCAGCAGCGCAATCACCCCCGCTTTCTGCGGGGCTGCAATGCTCTGCGCAGCTGCAGGCTGAGACGACAGCTCTGCGCAACCCCCATCGTCCAGTGCCGGCGCAAAGAAAGGCAAATACACATAGCGACGCACCAATGGCCAGACAGTCTTGAGGGGAACAATCGCATCAGCCTGCCCGGCGTACCAGCGCACCACATCTTCGCTGATGCTCTCGAGCTCAATGCCAGAACAGCTGAAAGCGTCCCAGTCATCAAGCTCAAGCGGAATGGGAACCTCCCAGGACCAGGCTATCTCCCGGGCTGTATGGACCGGCGTTCCGGCCCGTGCCAATGCCTTGATCCACGCCCTGCTGCCCAGGCCTGAGACAGCAGGATGGCACGTCACCCTGGACACTTGCCGAACCCTGCTTTCCTGCTCCACAAGAGACTCCTGCACCCCGCTCAGCAAGCTGCGCTCACCCTGACCCAGTGCCCGGTTCAGCAACTCAGGCTGGTTCTCCAGTGGCCGCAGCAGATCGGCCAGCTTGTCCAGCAGCGCGCCATCGGCACTGTCTTCCCGGGTGTCGCCCACCGGCTGGACCAGCGCGCGAACGGCATCGGCTATTGCCGCGGCATTACCAGAGCCTTGCTGTAAAACGCAGGCCACGGACTCCAGATTGAATGGCAGCGCCAACGCCAGTCTGGCGCGCAGCCGGGCAGTTGAATCCGATAACAGCGACACCAAAAACCCGGGCGCCAGTCCCAGCACAATGCCCAACTCCAGCGTATGGTCAAAACCTGCCGCCACCAGGGTGCCGGCAATCTCCAGGCCAGACCGCCCTTCAAAGCGTCCTGCCGGGCCGGCTGGAACAGTGCCAACAGCCGCCACACCATGGGGTGATCTGAAGCCGAAGCCGGCGATCGAAGGAGGAAAAGACAAAGGGAGTACCCCATGGGTCCGCATGTGGACGCGCCGGTGGCTCGCCCAGCTGAACCTGCGGCCACAGTCAGGGAAAGGACACAGGAATTCGCGTTCTTCGAAAGCCAGTGCCCCATGGGTGCGCATGTGTGCGCGCCGGTCGCCAAGGCGGGCGAACCTGCGGCCACAGTCAGGGACAGGGCACAGGAATTCACGCTCGGCAACAGGCTGGCCCCTGGCAATCTGTTCCGCCCTGAAGACAGAGTCTCTCAGCCCGATCCTTCTGCCACGGCGCCGGATCCTTCTGCGCTCCCCTTCGGCAGTGCCCAACAAGCGCTCTCGTCCAGCCTCTGCCGAGCGGACAGAAGGGGGAGAGTAACTGCGTGATCGTTCTGGGTGCATAGCTTTGCCCTGTTTTCTCACAAGATAAAAAACCCTGCTGCTGCGCTGACGCGTGCAAAACAGGCAAGGGAAGCCTCAGACCACACACGCATGCTGCAGTTCCCCCCGACAGCATGCGAGAAAGACATCACTGATGATTGAAAGACATCACTGATGATTGAAAGACATCACTGATGACTGGAGGGGAGGCAGAGGGCACAGCAGCCGCCGGCATTGGTCACAATGCCTGACAGACTGGTTGGCTGACCGATGAACACACAATGAACACAGAATCAGTGCCGCTCAACCACAACCGGCCTCCTGGGCCTGCCAAAAGGCCAGGCCTGCGGCCCCCTTATCCGACGTCAGACGGCTCGAAGGCAATACCACCGGGTTCCAGCTCAGGATGCTCCCGGCGCCACTGATGTATACGACGCAGATGCGCCAGATCAACGTCCAGACCCTGGACATCATCCGGCGACAGGGGGTCTTTGGTCACGGGGTGGAAGGGATGCTGTTGCAGAGCCTGCAACAGTGCCGTCTTTTCAAAGTAGATCACACATTCCCCCCGCCCCAGAGTCGGTACCGGTTCTCGCATGTAGTCGAGAGTTACAGGACAGGCATAGTCACACGGGAACCCGGAATTGCTGGTCTCCATTTCAGCCGGCAAGGTCGGGCTGGCGGCCCGGCACTCTTGCATGAAACTCTGGAACATCTCCAGCAAGGAGGCATCGAGTGCCAGGCTGTTCAACAGCCGTACTGCAAGCCCTGTGTGGCGCGGTGCGCAGTAGCCCTCGTGCAACACCAGGTTGTTTCTCGCCATGAATTTGAGCATGGCCACCGGATTGCGACGGATGTCGTCTGCCAGGCTGACAAACTGCGACGCCCGACAATAAACCTCATTCAGCGCAACAGTCGGCGCAAAATCACTGACGTCATCCCCCGTCAACCTGCGTACCAGGTCCTGCTTTCCCAGCTGACGGAACACCTGCACCAGGTGACCGGTTTCCAGAGCAAAAGGAAAATTGCTGATGTACACCCAGATACACAGGGCCGTGGTTTGAACGGCCAGTCTGGGAGGCATGCCCTCCAGCAGAACCGTATAATCGACACCCATTCCCAGTGAGGCGGCCATCTCGAAGGCCTCGCAGAGCGCATTCTGGCTGTTGACCATGATCACCAGGTCTGAAGGGCACACCGGCCGGGAAAATGTCTCCACAGCCTGTGTCGCCGCCGACAACTTACCGCTGAATACAGGTTCGACCAGGCGACAGCGTGCCAGCCGCATAAGCCACTGCCAACTCAACCCGGTGCCACCTGAGGCTTTTGCCTGGCCCAGCAGGCCCAACACCCCGCCTGTTCTGCGGGGGGCGACCAGGCTGAGCAAGGTCCCCAGCTCGGTATCATCACCCAGTGCCAGTGCAAAAAAAGCCTGGTGAACAAAGTTGCGCACCAGGGGCCAGACGTGCCCGAGCGGGACGGGTGCCTCGGGCTTTTGCCTGTGCCAACGCAGCACCTCGTCGCTGATGGCCTCCAGCGCGTAACACGAATGGCTGTAATCGTCCCAGCTTTTGAAGGAAGCCGGGAGGGGGACCTGCCAGAGACCGCCCAGCTCCCTGAGCGTCTGGGCAGGCGTTCCTGCTCGCGCCAGCAGTTCCATCCACTCTCTGCCGTCCAGTTCCGGTGCCGCAGCCCCCTTACAGCACGAAACGGGATGGCAAGTCACCGCGGTCAGAGTACTGATGTCATCCTGGTGCGCGCTGGAAACTTCTCCCGCAGCTACGCGTTCATGCCGTTCTCTCGTCAAAACCATCGCAAGAAGCCGGTCATCGCGACCGACCAGTGGCAACAACAGTGATGCCAGCTCGTCCAGAAGAGCCTGATGCTCTGCCAGGAGCTGCGTGACACCGGCACGCCCTGCCAGCGCACGAATCGACCGGGCTATTGCAAGGCTCTGGTCAGACCCCTCCTGCAAAACGGCGGCCAGAGCCTCCAGACTCAAAGGCACGGCCCCCTGCAGGCGCTGGCGCAGCCGGTCTGCACGACCTGCTGGCAGTGACAGCAGAAAGTCAGCCGTCAGGCCCCGCACAATACCCAGCTCCAGCGTCCGGGTAAAACCGGCTGCCACCAGCACGCCTGCAACCTCCTGGCCGGACAGCACCTTCAGACTCTCCAGGCTGTCGGTCGGACCTGGTGTCAAACGCCGGGCCAGCTGCGCGTGACCGGATGAATCAAGCCCGATGCAGGAAGGGTCGTCGCTGCGGCTGGCATGGACCTGATGAAGGTGGTTCCGCAAACACTTTCTGCTGCAAAAAGCGGCATCACAGGCAAAGAAAAAGCACGGGTACGGGGTGGGGACAGGACGGGCTTGCGGCGGATGACACAGTCTCCCGAGAACGCCCAGCAGCAGGCTGTCCCTGGCGGGGGCCCGCGTCACGTCTCTTGCAGTACGGCTGCCGGTGTCCCGGCACATCTCCAGCTGCCCGCCCATGGCCGCCGGGACATTCTCGCTCCCGTTTCTCCCTATGTGAGCCGGACAGGAGAAGGCTCTGTATGATCGTTCTGGATGCATTTAGCTGTGCCTTTTTGGGTAAAAGGGGAAGAAACTGTACCGCCCGCCTGGCCCGTGCCAGCACAGGTAACAGCAAGCATCACCCTCAGACCACAACACCCGACCAGAGTTCCCCGACAGCATGCTGATAACGCCATCGCTGACGAAAAGAACCGATCACCAGACGACACAGGAGCCGTACCGACACCTGACAGGAGCGCAGACCTGCCAGTCGCGTCAGGATGCAACGCATACATCAGTCGCACCCACCGCCTGTCAGTCAAGAGCAGGACTGCCTCGTTTCCCCTGACGCGATCCCGACGGCGGCACGAAAGCAACGCCGCCCGGCTCCAGCTCCGGATGCACCTGGTCAGTCTCCAGATGCTGTACATCACCCGGAGACAAGGCAGCCTGGGTCACGGGGTGGAAGGGGTGGTTTCCCAGAGCCCGCAACAGTGCCCGCTTTTCGAAATAGATGATGCTTTC